>JAHAYQ010000180.1 GCA_018384465.1 Myroides sp.
AATTTTGACGGAGTTGTTCTTACAAAATTAGATGGTGATACGCGTGGTGGTGCGGCTATTTCAATTAAATCGATCGTAAATAAACCGATTAAGTTTATTGGTACCGGTGAAAAAATGGATGCAATTGATGTGTTCTATCCCGATCGTATGGCAGATCGTATTTTGGGTATGGGTGACGTTATCTCGTTAGTAGAGCGTGCTCAAGCTCAGTACGATGAAGAAGAAGCTCGCAAAATTCAAAAGAAAATTGCTAAAAACGAATTTGGTTTCGATGACTTCCTAAGTCAGATCCAGCAAGTGAAAAAAATGGGTTCTATGAAAGATTTGGTAGGAATGATCCCTGGAGTTGGTAAGGCATTGAAAGATGTTGAAATTGAAGACGATGCTTTTAAACATATCGAAGCAATTATTCATTCAATGACACCTGCCGAGCGCAAAAAGCCTTCTCTTTTAGATGTGAAACGCAAACAACGCATTGCCAAAGGTTCAGGAACCGATGTTCAACAAGTAAATCAATTGTTGAAACAGTTTGATCAAATGAGCAAAATGATGAAAATGATGCAAGGTTCTCAAGGTAAAAACCTAATGCGCATGATGGGGCAGATGAAAGGCATGGGAATGAAATAAAATTAGAGTCGAAGGTTTAAAGTCAGAAAGTCTAAAGAAAATATAAGCTCTTTGAGTCTTTCAGAGGCACTTCGAGCGAAGTCGAGAAGTGAATTAAATTCTATAAAAACCTGCAAGTCCCGATAGCTATCGGGATTGTAGGTTTTTTAAATTCATACAAAACAACTACAAACAACAACACACATGCAATTATTAGACGGTAAAAAAGTATCGGAAGAAATTAAAAACGAAATTGCTGCAGAAGTAGCTCAAATAAAAGCTCGTGGCGAAAAAGTGCCTCATTTAGCAGCTGTTTTGGTTGGTAGCAACGGTGCAAGCTTAACTTATGTAGGAAGTAAGGTGAAAACCTGCGAAAAAATTGGTTTCGATTCTACTTTGGTTTCGTTACCAGAAGAAACGACAGAAGAAGAATTATTAGCAAAAATCAATGAATTGAACACTAACGATGATATCGATGGATTTATCGTTCAGTTGCCTTTACCAAAGCACATTGATGAACAAAAGGTTTTAAACGCTGTTGATCCCGATAAAGATGTAGATGGTTTCCACCCTGAAAACTTCGGTCGTATGGCATTAGAGTTAGAATCGTTTATTCCGGCAACACCTTTTGGTATTTTACAGTTGTTAGAGCGTAATAAAATCGAAACAAAAGGTAAAAACGTCGTAGTAGTTGGTCGATCAAATATTGTGGGTAAACCTATGAGTTTATTGATGAGTCGTAAAGCCTATCCGGGTAATGCAACGGTTACGTTGACGCACTCGGCTACAAAAAATATAGAAGAAATTACACGTGAAGCCGATATCGTAATAACAGCTTTGGGAGTTCCTGAATTTTTAAAAGCCGATATGGTAAAAGCCGGTGCAGTGATTGTTGATGTGGGTATTACCCGTGTTGCCGATGAAAGCAATCCAAAAGGATATGTAATTAAAGGCGATGTAGCTTTTGATGAGGTAGCTGAAAAAGCTTCATGGATAACGCCGGTTCCGGGTGGTGTAGGACCAATGACTATTGCCATGTTGATGAAAAATACCTTGATAGCAAGAGAACGCAGAGCAAGAAAATAAAATAAATTTTTAATAATAGAAACCATCTCAATTGCGAGATGGTTTTTTTGTACGTACTTTTAACCAAATAAAGCACAATTAATGTATATAAAACAGATTGAACAGCAAAAGGCACTTATAAAAAAATTAAGCAGTCAAAAGGTTTTTTTAAGTAGTTTGCGGTTGCTTTTGTTAGCAACGGCAGTGTATCTTTTTTATTTAATGATGTATCAGCGCAACGAATCGTTAGGATGGTGGGCTTTTGCTGCAGTGGTAGCGTTTATCATCGCTGTGAATTTATATATGAAACTGCAGTCAAAGGTAAAATACCATCAAACATTATTGCAAATTAACCAAGATGAGATTGATTTTCTCAACGGAAATAAGACTTTTGATAATGGCAAAGAGTTTTCTAATCCACAACATGCCTATTCGTATGATTTAGATTTATTTGGCAACAATTCTATTTTTCAGTTTTTAAACAGAACAGGTACGTCTTTAGGAAAAAATCAATTAGCACAGGATTTACAAAACATTCCTGAACGTAAATCTATAGAAAACCGACAAGAAGTTGTAAAAGAGTTAAGCGAAATGATTGATTTTCGACAACATTTTCAAACTCTGGCTCATTTAGCGAACACCACTGAAAAGGAAGATCAGGCAATAGAGCATTGGACTACATCGGCTATAGATAAATCAAATAAAATACATTTAATTGCCGCTGTTCTTATTCCGTTATTGTTTTTTATATCGTTAGCAGCTATGATCTTTGATTGGCATCATTTGGCTACGCGCTTAACCATGTTTTTCTTTTCTATAAACTTGTTGTGCGCTGGTTTAATGTCACAAAATATTTTAAAAGAAATTGGTAAAAGCGATAAAATAGCCAATAGTTTACAGCAATATGCCAAAATGATACAGGTGTTTGAAAGTACTCAGTTTCAGTCTGTCGGTTTAAAAGCGTTACAGACCCAATTAAAAAAACAAGACGAAAGCGCCACAAGTATAGTGAATGAATTAGCTAATTTGTTTGAAAAATTAAATACCGTAGCTAACTTATTTATTTTTATCGCTTTTAACGGCACCTTTCAATACCATTTTTGGGTGTATAGAAAATTACAACATTGGAAACAACAAAACCAGCACTCTTTATGGCAATGGATACAGGTAATAGGTAAAGTAGAGAGCTTTAACAGCTTGGCGAACTATGCGTATAATAATGAGACTTATCAATATCCGCAAGTTACTGATGACGCAATACATTTTACAGATTTGGGACATCCATTAATTGATCCGGCGAAGCGTGTACGAAACAGTATCGATTTTTCTCAGCAAACATTTTTCATTTTAACCGGAAGTAATATGAGTGGTAAAAGTACTTTTTTACGTACGGTGGGTATAAATATGGTACTCAGTTATGCCGGTGCCCCTATTGATGCCAGTAGGGCAGTGGTGTGTTCAATGCCCTTGTGGGTTTCTATGCGCTTAACCGATTCTTTGTCGGATAGTGAATCGTACTTTTTTGCTGAAGTGAAACGTTTAAAACAGATTGTAACCGAAGCGACAAAGCAACCCATTTTTGTTTTGTTAGATGAAATTTTAAAAGGAACCAATTCTGATGATAAAAAGACAGGTACTGTAGGGGTAATTGAAAAATTGCATCAATACGGTGTAAAAGGAATCATTGCTACACACGATTTAGAGGTTTGTAATACTACGACATTGTATCCACAAAGTATGGCAAATAAATGTTTTGAAGTAGAAATCATCAATAACGAACTCCATTTTGATTACACACTAAAAGAGGGCATCTGCCAAAATAAGAATGCCACATTTATTATGAAAAAAATGGAGATTATTTAAATACAAACCCATAAAAAAAGCATCTCAACTGAGATGCTTTTTAACTTTTTAGTCTAAGAAGATTAAGCTTCAAATGGTACAATAGAAACGAAAGATTTGTTATCTCTCTTT
>JAHAYQ010000181.1 GCA_018384465.1 Myroides sp.
TTTGTGATCCAGTCAGGATTCGAACCTGAGACCTACTGCTTAGAAGGCAGTTGCTCTATCCAGCTGAGCTACTGGACCGAACCTTAAACACTGGTGTTTAAATTTGTCGGGGTGGCAGGATTCGAACCTGCGACCTCCTGGTCCCAAACCAGGCGCGATGACCGGGCTACGCTACACCCCGATTCGGTCATTTATTGCGGAGAGACAGGGATTCGAACCCTGGCGACGGTTGCCCGTCGACAGATTAGCAATCTGCTCCGTTACCACTCCGGCACCTCTCCTAACTATCCCTGATTTGTATCAGTTAAGCGGTTGCAAATGTATAACGAGATTTAGGACTTTGCAAGTAAATATTTGTTTTTTTTAAAAAATCATCATGTCTAAATCATCATGCTATTAATAATCAGTGATATAAAAATAAAAATTATTTAATTTAAATTTTACCTAAGCAAATCCTTTTACTTCATTTGTAAAATTATCTTGCAAAAAACCATATAATTTTATTAAATTCGCACTAAACAAAACATTAATAATATTATGAACAAAAAAGTAGTAATTGTATCCGCTGCTAGAACTCCAATAGGTAGTTTTATGGGCGCATTATCTACAGTTCCTGCTCCAAAATTAGGAGCAGTAGCAATTAAAGGTGCATTAGATAAAATCAATTTAGATCCAAATAAAGTTGACGAAGTAATCATGGGGAACGTAGTTCAGGCTGGTAACGGTCAAGCTCCAGCTCGTCAAGCAGCTATTTTCGCCGGCTTATCAACAAATGTAGCTTGTACTACCGTTAATAAAGTGTGTGCTTCTGGTATGAAAGCTATTATGCAAGCTGCGCAAGCTATCGCTAATAATGATGCTGATATTGTTGTAGCTGGTGGTATGGAGAATATGAGTATGATTCCTCACTATGTGCAGATGAGAACCGGAGTTAAATTTGGAAACACTGCTTTTGTTGATGGAATGCAGAAAGATGGTTTATCAGATGCTTATGAAAATCAAGCAATGGGAGTGTATGCAGATGCTACAGCAACTGAGTTTAATATTACAAGAGAACAACAAGACGAGTTTGCTATCAATTCTTACAAAAAATCAGCAGCAGCTTGGGAAGCTGGTAAGTTTGATGCAGAAATAGTTCCTGTTGCTGTACCTCAACGAAGAGGCGAAGCGGTAATGGTTACTAAGGATGAAGAATTTACCAATGTAAAATTAGATAAAATTCCTGCTTTAAATCCTGCTTTTACTAAAGAAGGTACGGTAACGGCAGCAAATGCATCAACAATCAATGACGGTGCAGCAGCAGTTGTATTAATGAGCGAGGAAAAAGCTAACGAATTAGGTCTAAAACCATTGGCTTACATTAAAGGATACGCAGATGCAGCCCAAGAGCCACAATGGTTTACTACGGCGCCTGCAAAAGCGCTTCCAAAAGCTTTAGATAAAGCTGGTGTATCAATTAACGATGTAGATTTCTTTGAGTTTAACGAAGCCTTCTCGGTAGTTGGTATTGCAAATACAAAGATCTTAAAATTAGATGAAAATAAGGTAAACGTAAATGGTGGCGCAGTATCTTTAGGACACCCTCTTGGTTGTTCAGGTGCTCGTGTAGTAGTAACCTTATTAAATGTTTTAGAACAAAATAATGGTAAAATTGGTGCAGCTGCTATTTGTAATGGCGGTGGAGGAGCATCAGCTATTGTTATTGAAAAAATCTAATTAACTTTTTATAAAAGATGAGAAGGTTTTTAAGTAACCTTCTCATCTTTTTTTTAAATCTAAATATGTACGCACTTTGTAATCTGGCAATTGTTCCGTTGCGTTTTGAACCTTCAGACCGAAGCGAATTGGTCACTCAAGTCCTTTTTGGCGAAATATTTACCATATTAGAGCAAGCTTCTAAATGGTCTAAAATTAAATTGGCTAATGATGGATATGAAGGGTGGATCGATAACAAACAATTTATTATAATTACCGAACAGCAGTACAAAAAAATCAGTGACAGTGCAAAATTCTACTGCGCTGATTTAATTGATTACATAACAGGAGATAACACATTGCTTCCTATTTCTTTAGGTAGCGACTTGTCGTTTTTAGAGTTTACCGATATAAATTTTGAAAACTTACGGTTCGATGGTCATATGATCACTGGTATCCAACCAAAAACAAACTTACTACAAACTGCTTTTTTATACTTGAACGCACCTTATTTATGGGGTGGAAAAACACCTTTTGGTATTGACTGTTCTGGACTTACACAGATGGTTTATCGTTTAAATGGCTATAATATCCCGCGCGATGCTTCTCAGCAAGCAAAAATAGGTGAACCCTTAAGTTTTATTGAAGAAAGTGAAGTTGGTGATTTAGCTTTTTTTGATAACGAAGAGGGGCATATCATTCATGTAGGTATTATTATGGAAAACAACTACATAATACATGCGCATGGAAAAGTTCGTATTGATCGATTGGATCATCTGGGTATTTTAAATATAGATAACGGAAGACATACACATAAACTTCGTGTGATTAAGAAAATCATATAAGCAACATTTCTTTTAGAATGCTTATCTTTGCCAAAATATTTTTTTATGGCAACTTTTGAGCAATTCAATTTACCTAAATCATTACAAAAAGCACTTGACGAATTAGGGTTTCGTCAACCCACGCCCATACAGGAAAAATCATTTAATGTAATTCTTTCTGGTAAGGATGTAATGGGAATTGCTCAAACCGGAACTGGTAAAACATTCGCCTATCTTTTACCACTCTTAAAACAGTGGAAATTTCAACCTACCGATGCTCCACGTGTGGTGATTTTAGTACCTACCCGTGAATTGGTTGTTCAAGTAGTGGAAGAGGTTGAAAAGCTAACTCAATACATGTCAATCCGTGTCTTAGGAATATACGGAGGCGTTAATATCAACACCCAAAGAAAAGCTGTTTATGACGGTGTAGATATTCTAGTTGGTACACCGGGTAGAACAATGGATTTAGCTTTAGACAATGTGTTACAGTTTGATTGTTTACAAAAGTTGGTCATTGACGAGTTTGATGAAATTCTTAATTTAGGATTTCGTACGCAGTTGACAGCTATTTTAGCTATGATGAAAGAAAAACGTCAGAACATTTTATTTTCGGCTACAATGACCGAAGAAGTAGATGAAATTCTTGACGATTATTTTAATTTTCCTGAAGAAGTATCGTTAGCACCATCGGGAACGCCGTTAGAAAAAATAAAACAGCAAGCCTATGCTACTCCTAATTTTCTTACCAAGTTAAATATTGTAAAAAACCTTTTAACGAACGATGCTACCACATCGCGAGTATTGTTTTTTGTGAACAATAAGCGCTTAGCAGATTTTGTATTAGAACATTTAGAAGAAGATTTTCCAGAACAATTTGGTGTGATACATTCTAATAAAACACAAAATTATCGATTAAACACCATGCAGCTTTTTCAGGATGGTGAATTAAGAGGTTTAGTAACAACAGATGTAATGGCACGCGGATTGGATATTACTGATATCACACATGTTTTTAATTTGCAGTTACCTGAAATTCCTGAACAATATATACACAGAATTGGCCGTACCGGACGCGCTGACAAGGAAGGTTGTGCAGTTAGTTTTATCAGTCCGAAGGAAGAAGAAATGCAGTTGGAAATTGAAGAGTTGATGGACTTTGAAATTCCGATCTTAGAAATACCCGCAGAAGTAAAAATTGCTGAGCAACGCCTAGAGTTTGAGAAAGATCGGGTAAAGATGAAAACCAACAAACGTAAAATTGATACTGAACGCGGTGAAGCTTTTCACGAAAAGAAAGATAAAAACAAAAAAGTTAACTTGGGAGGGCCAGGTAAAAGAACTCCTCGTAAATCAGCTCCTCGCAATCGAGCGGTAGAACGTAAACGCAACGAAAAAAGAAAGAAAAAATAAAAATAAAGCTGTCTAAATGACAGCTTTATTTTGTGTTAACCTTATCTCAATCTAAAATTGTAAACAATTTCTCCTATTTGGTTGTTAGGCGCTGATGCTTTTGCTTCCCATTTGGTGCGCATAGCAGCGTCTTTGGCTATGTTTTGCAAGCAACTTGAACTATTGGTAGAGCCTTTAATACCCGGTAATGCGTTTACTACATTCCCGTTACGATCCACCGTAACACGTACTACTATCGTACCAGCTTCGTTACAATTGTTTTGCGGGGTTGGTCGTGTAGTAGCTCGTCTACCAGCTAAACTATAGCCATGTCCGCCACCTGTTCCCGAACCAGATCCTGCACCAATTCCCGTTCCATTACCTGTGCCGTGTCCGCCACCTGTACCACCACCTGATCCACCGTCGCCGTAATAGTTATTAGAGCTTAGTGAACCGTCTAATTTTCCTTTATTGCCAGCAACATTATCTGTTCCGTCTCCGCCAGATTTATTTCCGTTTAAACTTGATGCGGCATTCCTAACAAAATCGGAAACTTGCTGTGTTTTTGGTTGTTCTTTTACAGGTTGTGTTACTGTTTTGGTACGTTCTTTTGGGGTAGTTGTTTTTTTAACCACTGTATAATCACGCACATCGGTAGTATTTTCCTGCGCTAAAATATCTTCTTCTGAAATAATTTCTCTTCTTGCAGCGGCTGCTTTATTAGCATCAGAAACATTTAATACCTCACTTGTAAAATCGGGACCCATACCAAGGTCGCTGTCACCAAAATTAATTTCAACACCACCTCCGCCTCCTCCAGCTAACTGTGAAGCATCTATGGTTTCAACGAAACGTATCAACAGCAAAATAATCAGCAAAATGCCCGAAACAGCTGCGGTTATTACCATTGATTTTTTTTCTTCGTTTGTAAACTGCATCTTCATACGTTGTGTAAAAGCTAAATTTGAGGTAAATATACATTATATGTGCATATCTACATAAAAAAAGCAAGTATTTCTACTTGCTTAACAAAATTTTATATTTGTGGACTTACACTAATTGTTGTAAAGCTATTTCGAAAGCTTTAGCAGATATGTTTGTTTTCTCTTTGTGTATGTTGTGAATATTTTCAATTGCTTTTTTGATTGTTTCTGATGTATCGTCAAAAATTTCTTTATCGATAATTGAAACTTCACTTTCCATTAAATAAGCAAATACACGAGCCATTCCGCAGTTCGAAATAAAATCTGGAATTAAGCTGATTTTAGAATCCACATGTTCCATAATTGGTCCAAAGAAAATTTCTTTATCTGCAAACGGTACATTTGCTCCACAAGTAATCACTTCTAAACCAGCGTTTAACATTTGCTCTACTTGCGATTGTTGTACTAAGCGTGAAGCTGCACAAGGCGCAAATACATCGGCACCCATAGACCAGATTTTCTCGTTGATTTCATTAAAAGGAATCATGTTATCTGCAACCAATGTATTTCCATTTTTGTTCAAGAATAATTCTTTTACTTCTTCAAAAGAATATCCTTCAGGATTCATGATACCACCATCTCTATCAATAATACCAACAACCTTAGCACCCATTTGAGCAAAGTAATAAGCTGCTGCTGCACCTACGTTTCCAAATCCTTGGATGATTACTTTTTTACCTTTTACATCACCACCAAAAACGGAATAAAAATGATATACAGAATAAGCAACTCCAAAACCTGTAATTAAATCTCCAACTGCAATTTTTTTATCTGCACTTGGTGTATAGTCTGGATGTGATACTTCTTTAGAAACTCCTTGTCGTAATTGATTGATACGGTTCTCTTTTTGATCTTCCGTAGCATTGAAATGTCCATTAAACACCCCTTCTTGCGGATGAAGTAACCCGTATGGTCTCGTCATGGGAATTACTTCGTTAATTTGATCAACATTTAAGTCACCACCTGTACCGTAATAGTTTTTTAGCAAGGGATAAACGGCTTTAAACCATCTTTTTAAAACACCTTCTTTACGTGGATCGTTCGGATCGAAATTAATTCCTGATTTAGCTCCGCCAATAGCCGGACCTGCTACCGTAAACTTAACCTCCATGGTTTTAGCCAACGAAAGTACTTCGTTCATGTCTAAACCTTTACGCATACGTGTACCACCACCGGCTGCACCACCGCGTAACGAGTTAATAACCGCCCAACCTTCTGCTTCTGTCTCAGAATCAGACCAATGGAAAACTACTTCTGGTTTTTTATTTTCGAACTTTTTTAATAAATCCTTCATTATATTGATTACTTTTTATTTTCCCCACAAATATAATTGATTACTTATCAATTTAGCAATTAGTTTTTAATAATTCGCTATTAAATATATTACCCGAACAATGATCTTTTGATGCTCCTGTAACACTGCTTAATACATTATTAATTTCTTTTATGCGCAAGACACCTAAAAAAGCAAAAATTATGGCTTCTTTAAACT
>JAHAYQ010000223.1 GCA_018384465.1 Myroides sp.
GTTCTTTAAAGCAACTTCGGTAATACCAGCCAAATACCTGTTAGGAACTTCGGTAATAGGTATAGCAAATGAAGCGCCTTGATCAATCCAACGCGTAGGAATTTGGGTTTTACGTGTAACCCCAACCTTTAAATCGCTTGCTACAGCTAAGTAAACAACATGCGGTTGCAGTTGCACTTTTTCTTCATAAGCTAAATCGCGATCTGCTATACCCAAATGCGCGGTACTTAATTCGGGGCGCATGATCCAATCTCCCACAGCAGGACTTTTCATGAAACAATCGTAACAAAAACCTTGTCTAAAAATTTTCTTGTTTTTTAAACAGTTAAGGCAATTGTGTCCAATATATTGAATTTCAATAGTTTTAGAAATAACTTGGTTTAAATGAATAAATGCTTGATCAAAAACTAAGTAATATTGTATAGGATTAGACCATTCAGTTTGCATTTTATTCAAAACTCCTTCGTAATGCATTAGATTTTTTATATTTTTGAATGAATTGTAAAAATACAAAGTTACTAAAGGTTTTTGTATCTAAACACCATTAAAAATGGCCCTATCAATTATCAATTCTATTGTATCGTGGATTCTAAAAAAAAGAATTCATCAAATAGAACTATTTATAAAATATCCGCACGAAGTTCAAAACGAATTGTTGATGAATTTGGTGCAACGATCTAAATATACCGAAGTAGGTAAGAAGTACGATTTTTCTTCAATTCTAACCTATCAACAGTTTGCCGATCGCGTACCTGTATCAAGTTATGAAGATTTAGAACCGCTTTTTGAACGAAGCAGAAAAGGTGAAAATAATGTTTTTTGGCCAGAGCCTATTAAATTTTTTGCCAAATCAAGCGGAACCACCAATGCTAAAAGTAAGTTTATTCCGGTAAGTACAGATGCTTTAGAAAATTGCCATTACAAAGCAGGTAAAGACATGTTGTGTTTGTACTTAAACAATAACGAAGATTCACAGTTGTTTACTGGTAAAAGTTTACGTTTGGGTGGCAGCAAGCAATTATATGAAGATAACAATACCATTTTTGGCGATTTGTCGGCTATTTTAATTGACAATTTACCTTTTTGGGCAGAATTAAGTTCTACACCCAGCAATAAAGTATCATTGATGAACGAGTGGACCGAGAAAATGCAGGTTATTGTAAAAGAAACTAAAAACGAAAATGTAACCAGTTTATTAGGTGTGCCTTCTTGGTTATTAGTGCTTTTAAATAATGTGCTACAAGAAACAGGTAAGGAAAATTTGTTAGAAGTGTGGCCTAACGCTGAGGTGTATTTTCATGGCGGAATAAGTTTTGAGCCTTATAAAGAACAGTATAAAAAAATGTTTCCGAAGGATAATTTCCGTTACTACGAAAATTACAACGCATCTGAAGGTTTTTTTGCCATTCAAGACAGAAATAACGCCGATGATATGCTTTTAATGTTAGATTACGGCATATTTTATGAATTTATTCCGATGGATACATTTGGAACATCCAACCAAAAAACAGTATCTTTAGCCGATGTTCAGTTACATAAAAGTTATGCAGTAGTTATCACCACCAACTCGGGTTTATGGCGTTATTTGATTGGCGACACTGTGAGGTTTACTTCGTTAGATCCTTATCGAATTAAAATTACAGGAAGAACCAAACATCATATTAACGTTTTTGGCGAAGAATTAATGATTGAAAATACCGACAAGGCTATTGCTAAAACAACCGAAGAATTTAAAGTTTCGGTAGTAGAGTACACGGTGGCACCTGTTTTTATGCAAGGAAAAGAAAAAGGCGCGCATGAATGGATGATTGAGTTTAAACAGAACCCGGATGATATGAACGCATTTGCCAAACGTTTAGATGAAAATATACAATCGATTAATTCTGATTACGAAGCCAAACGCTATAATAATATGACCTTGAATGAATTGATTTTGAATGTTGCAAAACCAAATTTGTTTCATTTATGGTTAAGTAAAAAAGATAAATTGGGCGGACAGAACAAAATTCCAAGACTATCGAATGATCGCATCTACTTAGAACAATTAAAAGAATTAAATAAATAAATATAATATGAGTGAACAACCAGTAAATATTAATTTCAGATTAATTAATATTACAACAGAAGATTTTCAATTCAATGAAGTAGAACAAGATAACGGAACATTAGATTTAAATTTTGATTTCCAGTTTGGAGTGAATAATGAAAAACGTTTTGTAAAAACTATTGCTAAGTTCAAGTTTTTATTAGATAAAGTAGAAGTAATGGATATTGCCGTATCATGTGAATTTGAGTTTGAACCAGCAGGATGGCAGTATTTTGTAAAAGGCGAACAATTAATTTTACCAAAAGGGTTGTTACAAGAGTTGGCTATGTTTACAATGAATACTACACGTGGTGTGTTACATACTAAAACCGAAGGACATAAATATAACAAAATGTTTATTCCTATGATTGGTGGCGAATTCATTAAACAAGATTTAGCTATTCCTTTAAACCCTACAACGGTTAATTAATAAAAAAAGGTTGTTTTGCAAAAAACAACCTTTTTTTATTTTTATAGAAAGAGTAATACAAAAAAGCCTCGCAATTGCGAGGCTTCATTTTTTTAATCATCAGATTAGTTTACTGCTTCTTCGATAGCCTCAACTTGAGCTTCTCCTTCAGCTTTGATTTCTTCAGCTTGAGCTTCACCTTCAGCTTTGATTTCCTCAGCTTGGTTTTCAGCTTGCATTTCGATAGCTTCAGCTTCGTTCTCAACTTGAGTTTCGATTGCATCAACTTGAGCTTCTTTAGCTGTATCTTTACAAGATACGAATGCAACTGAAGCTACTAATACTAATGATAATGCTAATTTTTTCATTTTTTTAATTATAAAAGTTAATTATTAATTCAATACAAAGATATAAATTTTTTAATATAGCAATATTTATTTTGATTTTTTTTTATAAAATAATTTTGCTATTCAAAACATTGAAAATTAAGGTTTTACTTTTTTGTCTGCTTTGGTTTTACAATCTTCATCTCGTCTATAAGATGTTTAGCGCCCGCATATTTATCAATAATAAATAAAATGTATCGTGCATCTACCATAATATTTCTACAAATAGCCGGATCGTAATATATATCGCTCATAGTTCCTTCCCATACACGGTCAAAGTTTAAACCAATTAAATTACCATGGGCGTCTAACGCAGGCGAGCCTGAATTTCCACCAGTTGTATGGTTGGTAGCAATAAAGTTTACAGGTAATTTACCGTTTTTATCTGCGTATTGTCCAAAATCTTTTGCGTTGTATAAGTCAATCAATTTTTGAGGAACATCAAACTCATAATCACCCGGAACATATTTTTCCATTACACCATCTAAATAAGTAACATGGTTATAGGTAACAGCATCACTTGGTTGGTAACCATTTACTTTTCCGTAAGTTACACGCAAAGTTGAATTGGCATCAGGGAAGATACGCGCATCTGGAAACAAATTTAATTGGGCACTCATATATGTACGTTGTAAAGCTTCTAACTCTAAAGCTAACTTATCATACGAAGGAGCAATTTTGTCGAAATAATTATCAGCCAAGCTTTTTGCCAAAGCATATCCTGGATCGTTTTGCATGTTTTTTACAATATCTGCCGCTTTACCATTCATTAATTTTTTAAATCCATCATACGATGTTAAGGCAGATTTAGAATAAATATTGGCAGCTAAAGCTGTGTAATCTTTATCCTTAATAGACGATGGAGTTAAATGAGCAGGCGCTTTTGTGCCGTATAGTTTAACAATTTCGGCAAAAATACCTTGGTCTACTTCTTTGTTATAATCTTTGTACAAAGATTCTAAGCCCTTGATAAGGTTTTCTTTACGATCATTAAAACTTTGTTCGCCATTGCGGGTATAAGCATTTTCTAACTGATACAAGCGGAATCCTACAGATAATAGTTCGTTATGACGCAAAGCTACTTCTTGAAAATATTCACGTGCTACAGCATAAGGCGTAATGTCTTTATAAATTTTTTCGAACTGTGGTAATAAATTACCATACTCGTTCATTTTGTTTTGTTTTTTAGCTCGATCTAAAAACTCTTGCTCAAAAGATTTTTTGATGGCAACAGCATTTGATTTTTTTAAGCCTTGACTTTCACCAATCCATTTTTTCCAATAATTAGCAATACGTGCATATTTTGATGCGTATTGAATTTTAATGGCTTCGTCTTGACGCATAAAACCGTCGGCAACTTTCAACGCTTTATCTCTAATTTCAATGCGAGCAGGGTTTAAATCGTTAATGATTTGCTCTACTGCAAACGACGGTAAGTATTCTTGTGTACTACCTGGATAGCCGTAAACTAAGGTGAAATCGTCTTGCTCTACACCGTTAACTGAAACCGGTAAATAGTGTTTAGGCGTGTAGGGTACGTTGTCTTTAGAGTATTTAGCCGGACGGTTGTTTTTGTCGGCATAAATTCTAAATAAAGCAAAATCGCCTGTATGTCTTGGCCAAACCCAGTTGTCTGTATCAGAACCAAATTTTCCGATAGACGATGGCGGAGCACCCACTAAACGAACATCTTCAAATGATTCTGTGATATACAACATGTATTGATTTCCTTCAAAAAAAGTACGAATCATTACGCTTTGCCAAGTTTCACGTTTATATGATTTTTGTAAGTCATTTATATTTTTTTGAACAACTGCTTGTTTTGCAGCCTCATCGGTAACATTTTCGGTACCTTTTAAAATATCTTTGGTCACATCATGAATACTCACAATAAAAGTTACTTCTAAATCTGGGTTTGGCAATTCATCTTCTAATGATTTAGCCCAAAAACCATTTTCTAAATAGTTATGTTCCACCGAAGAATGCGATTGAATTTCACCATATCCACAGTGATGGTTGGTAAGTAACAAACCTTTAGGTGAAATAACCTCTGCCGTACAACCACCATTAAATTGTGGCACAGCATCTTTAATACTTGAATTGTTTACATTATAAATATCGGAAACCGACATTTTCATTCCTAAACTTTTCATTTCTTTTTCGTTCATACCTTCTAATAACGAAGGAACCCACATACCGCCTTGTTGAGCAAAAATGGGAAACGACACGAAAAGTACTAATGCGCGTAGTAATTTTTTCATTTATAAAATCGATAAAATTTAAAGTGCACAAGATACAAATTATAAACCGATTATTCTTAAGTTTGAACACACTAAACAAGCATTTATGAAGTTTTTAAGATTCAATAGGAACTATTTTGCCTTAACAGTTATTCTCTTTGTTATTGAAATTTGCATTGCAATTTTTGTGAACGATGCATTTGTGCGTCCGTTTTTAGGAGATGTTATTGTGGTTTGGTTTATGTATTATTTTATAAGATCGTTTATAGCAATAAAACCAATTTACATTGCTTTTTTTACCTTGCTTTTTTCTTTTGCAGTTGAAATTGGACAGTATTTTAAATTAATTGAAATTTTAGGTTTGCAGGAAAATAAATGGGCGCGAATTGTTATTGGCACGTCCTTTTCGTGGTGGGATCTGCTTTGTTATGTAGTAGGATTTTTACTTTTGTTTTTGATGGATAAAGATTTAAGGAAAAATCATTAAATCGCGTTTGTGTTTTCTAAAGCTTTCTTTTTGGTATAGTTGAATAGCGCGTTGATTGTGGGGTTCAACCTCTAGAACAATTTTTTTATAGTTGTTGTTTTGCGCAAATTGTTTGATGAATTCCATTGCTTTTTTACCAATTCCTTTTCCTTGAAAGTTATTGTCGATATACAGCTCGTCTAACAACAGCACATAACCGCCCATTTCAAAACTAAAAAACTGAA
>JAHAYQ010000252.1 GCA_018384465.1 Myroides sp.
ATGAAAAAAATACTAACTATTATAGGAATAGCATTTTTGGTGAGTTGTGAATCATCAGACACTTGTCATTGCGAAGTTTTTGAAAACATTGGTACTGAAGAGCAACCACAACTAAGGTACATTGGAAGTTTAGACGGAAACTGTAATGATGTTATTAAGGAAGAGGAAAAAGTTTACCAAAGTGTAAGTTGTGATTAAATTTAAAGGCATCTTAAAAAAGATGCTTTTTTTGATGTTTTTTTCCTTATATTCGCTCAAATCCATTAAAAAGTAACAATATATGAAGTTTGGAATTATCCGTGAAGGTAAAACACCTCCCGATAAACGCGTTGTTTTTTCTCCGCAAGATCTACTTACATTTAAGAATACATATCCACAAGCTGAATTTAAAGTAGAAAGCTCACCTATCAGAGTTTTTAAAGATGAGGAATATGCTGAGTTAGGATTTGAAGTAACTACTGATATGGCCGATTGTGATGTGTTATTTGGTGTAAAAGAAGTTCCTGTAGATCAATTAATTGCAAATAAAACCTATTTTTTCTTTTCGCATACCATTAAAAAGCAACCTTATAATAAAAAGTTGCTACAAACTTGTTTAGAAAAAAACATCACTTTAATTGATCATGAAACCTTAATAGATGAAAATAAAGATCGATTAATAGGTTTTGGAAGATATGCTGGTATTGTTGGAGCTTACAACGCCTTTAGAGCTTTTGGTACTCAATTTGAGTTATTTAATCTTAAAAAGGCAGAGGAATTGTCTTCCCAAGAAGATTTAGTTAAACAACTTACTAGACATATATTACCGCCCATCAAAGTGGTTTTAACAGGTAAAGGTAAGGTAGGTTACGGTGCTAAGGAAATTCTTACCGGTATGAGGATGAAAGAAGTAACTGTAGATCAATTTTTAAATAAAGATTTTGATGAACCTGTATTTGTACATATTAATGTAGAAGATTATTACAGAAGAATAGACGGAAAAGCTGTTTCATCTGACGATTTTAAGAAAAATCCAAATGCTTACGAAAGCGATTTTGAAAAATTTGCTAAAGTGGCCGACATTTTTATTGCTGGTCATTACTATAAAGAAGGCTCGCCCTTTATACTCACGCACGAAATGTTAAATGGAGCTTACAACAATATTAAAGTAGTTGCCGATATTTCTTGTGACATAAATGGTCCTATTGCTTGTACTTTAAGACCATCTACAATTGCCCAACCTGTGTATGGGTATTATGCCCGTGAACACAAAGAAGTTTCGTTAAGTCACCCAGCTGCCATAGCTGTTATGGCTGTTGATAATTTACCATGTGAATTACCTAAGGATGCTAGTGAAGGTTTTGGTAAAATGTTCTTAGATAAAATTGTTCCTTGTTTTTTTAATGGTGATAAAGACAAAATATTAAAACGAGGCACTATTTGTACAAACGGAAAATTAACAGAACACTTTTCTTATTTAAATGATTATGTGAAGTAAACTACTTTGAGCTTTAAGTTCGTAGTGGATTATTTAAACAAAAGAAACCCCATTTGTTCTTTACCTTCTTCACATAGGTAAGTATAATTAATTCGTACGCGGTATCCGTTGGTATTGGGTTGCAAGGTTCCATCGGACTGAAAAGCCGTAAAATCGCTGCTCGTATAAATATCACCAATACTAAGGGTATCGTTGTGTTGAAGCTTAAGTGTTTGAATTTTATTAAAAAATTCTTCTAAGGGCACGCCGCTCTCTTTTAGGTTGTTGATGGTTTCTTCGGCAGAGCCTTGGTTCATATATAATTGTAATATTTTGTTCAATTTTATTTAGAATTTATGTTTTATTTGAGTTAAATGATAAAATTATATTATAAAGATACGATTAAAATTAAGAGGCTGTTGTTTTATGTGCACCCCAACCTCTTAAAAGAATTATGCCCAAGGATCTAATAACACCTTTACACAATCTTCTTTTTTATTTTTAAAGATATCATAAGCGTGTGCTACTTCCGTGAGAGGTAATCGATGGGTAATGATATCGTCGAGCACAATTTTTCCTTCTACCACGTATTGCAGTAACTTATCAATATGTTTATGAACAACTGCCTGTCCACCACGAAGGATTATACCTTTATCAAAAAACTGACCTACGGGAAAATTGTCATAAAAAGTAGGATATACTCCCAATACGCTTACAATACCACCTCTACGTACAGCACTCATACAGGCTTCTAATACTTTTATAGATCCTTTTTCTAAGTTAGTCAATGCCTTAACGCGATCGAATAAATTACGATCAGGTTCAAATCCCACCGCATCAATACATACATCGGCACCATACCCAGCTGTCATTCCACGAATAATTTCTATCACTTCTTTTGATCCATTATCCCATAGAATCGTTTCACAATTCGCTGTATTTGCAGCTGTTTGTAAACGATAAGCTACTGTATCTACAATAATAACTCTTTTAGCATTTCGTAGCCACGCACACTTAGCTGCCATAATACCTACGGGACCAGCTCCGAAAACAACTACTGTTTCTCCTCCATTTACTTGCCCCCAATCTACCCCACAATAGCCGGTAGGAAAAATATCAGTAAGAAACAACACTTGTTCATCGGTAAGGTTATCGGGAACTTTTCTGGGTCCTACATCGGCATACGGAACCCGTACATATTGTGCTTGTCCACCGTCGTATCCACCATATAAATCGGTATAACCAAACAGTCCGCCTCCTTTATCGGTAAGCAAACCTCCTTCAGGTCCATAATTTTCTTCGTTGCTGTGTTCGCAATGTACAGGAAGGTTACTGTTACAAAAATAACACGATCCACAAGCTACCGGAAAAGGTACTACTACCCTATCTCCTTTTTGAAGCGTACTTACGTTGCTACCAACTTCTTCTACAATACCCATAAATTCATGTCCTAAAATCATGGGGCGCTGTGGCGGAAAACCACCTGAATAGATGTGTAAATCTGAACCACATATAGCTGTGGCTGTTACTTTAAGAATGATATCCCCAGGATCTTTGATGCTAGGATCCTCAGTTTGATCACATGTGACTTTTCCCGGAGCATGTATAACGGCTGCTTTCATAGTATAATTTTTTAAAGGTTAATTATTGGGTTAAAAAGATTTTAGTAACGTACCTTATCATCTGCTAAATCAGATAACAAACCGATGAATCGTTCTATTTCTGGGATACGCACTTTGGCTTTGGTTGCTTTTCTGCCAATTTTAAATGTAAATGCCGATTTTGGAAGCACTGCAAATAAATCTTCATCGGTATCGTCGTCTCCTGCCGCTAAAATGAATGATTCGTTGTTAAAACTGATAAACTTTTTTACAGCATTACCTTTATTCAAAATTTGTGGAAGTATTTCGAAATGGTTGTTAGATATCATATATCTACACGGAATTTTTTCGGTTTCTCGGTAGTGTTGAAATTCTTTTTCCAAAGTTGATTGCAAGGATAAAGCAACCAAAGGTTCACATTGTTTATAATGTAAGCAATAGCCTACTTTTTTTTCTTCGAGGTACGTACCTTCCACGATATGCTTTTTTAAGAAGTTGTAAATTTTATTTCGGTATTGTCCCATTTCTGTTCCATACGGTTCCCAATCTGTTGCGCTGTGTTTATACCAAGCACCGTGTTCTGCAATAAGTATAATACCACAGTTACCGAACCATTCTTCCATATCGGTACGACTGCGCCCACTTACTAAAGCAACGGTAGTTTCGGGCAACGCGTTTAGATTACACAACAACTGAATGAGTTCTTTAGAAGGTGTTGCCAGCTGTGGGTGAGGTTCTAATTTACGTAAGCAACCATCATAATCAAGTAAAATGACTCGTTGTTGGGCTTGACGAAATTTTAATCGAATATTTTCTACCAGATCAGCATTCAGATTTTGTTCAAACGTGAAATTTAAATGGTTGTATTGTAAAAACACTTCTTGAAAAATTTTATGTAGCCAATCAAATACGGTATATCCAAAAATTTGATTTCTAAGTGCTTCCATACGTGCGCGCCGTTCGCTTTCGTCCATTTCTAATGCGTATGAAATAGACATAACCATTTGTTTAATATTGTACGGGTGTACTTTTAAAGCATAACGTAATTCTTCGGCAGCGCCTGCCATTTCGCTTAAAATAAGAACGCCTTCGTTGTTGGTTTGACACGCAATATATTCTTTAGACACTAAGTTTAATCCATCTCTAAGCGAAGTTATCAGGCAGATATCAGCTGCTTTATAATAGGCAAAAAGCTCGTCTCGATCGGTTTGTTGGTAATGGTAATGTACTGGTCGCCAATCTAAATTTGCAAATTCTGCATTTATTTTCCCCACCATTTCATCCACTTTTCTTTTGTGTTCTTCATACGAGGGTACTTCAGAACGAGATGGAACAATAAGCATGATTAATACCACTTGTCCTCTATATTTTGGAAAATCTTGTAGCAATAGATTAAAAGCAGCTAAACGTTCTAAAATTCCTTTGGAATAATCTAATCGATCTACTGACAGAAAAATTTTTTGATTATGAAACACCTTTCTAATTTCTTCGGACCTATTTAATACGCTCAATTTTTTCGCGGTTTGTTCAAAGGAGAAAGCATCGATGCTTATGGGGTGTGCAGCAATTTTAATAGATGGTAGCAACGTTTGGGTAACATCATCAATATATTTTGGCGAAGCATATCTTTCACAAGTACGTTGAAAGTTTATACCATCTTTTTCTGTTTGAAATACCAGGTGCTTGCAATGTAGTAATGCATCTAAAAGTTCATTGCGCCACGGAATAATTCCAAATATTTCTGAGGCTGGAAAAGGGATATGATGAAAATAAGATAAATGCGGGTGGTTTAAAAAGAAAGGAAGCAACATTAATTGGTAATCGTGTATCCATACAAAATCATTTTTTGGAACTTGTTCGTTAATTACTTTGGCGAATTTTTGATTTACTTGCACATAACTATCCCAATATTCAGGTTTAAAAAGACAATGCCCTGGGTGGTAATGGAACAAAGGCCAAAGAATAGCGTTAGAAAAGCCACTGTAGTACCCATCGAACTCGGCTTGCGAAAGGAAAACGGGTATAAAGCCAAGGGGTGTAAGAAGTTCGGTAACTTGCTGTTCTTCTGTTTTATCGTTTAAGATGATACCTGGCCATCCTATCC
The DNA here is from genome assembly GCA_018384465.1 of Myroides sp. GTDB lineage: Bacteria > Bacteroidota > Bacteroidia > Flavobacteriales > Flavobacteriaceae > Flavobacterium. The sequence goes on from JAHAYQ010000252.1 coordinate 5,162, forward strand.
AATAACTGTTTTGCTGACCAAATACCGATTGAAGTGCAGTTGCCAATCCGCCATTACTTGGTTTTACTTTAAAACCTTCAACAGTTCGTACAACGGTGACGGGTAGACGGTTTGATGTAATAAATATTTTTTCGGGTTTCATAATTTGTTTGGTTAAGTTGGTGTTTGTTAAACTTTAACTCGATTCCAAAAAAGTACATCGAGTTTAGAAGCAAAATGAGTTATATCTGCTTCTTGTAGTACAGGCAGTAATACGTTTGCTGATGAGGAAAGTTGCAATAGTTGATGTCGAAATTTTATTTTTTGTAATACCCATTGCGGATGGTGTATATCACAACGATATATATTTTGCCTCTTTTTTTGAAAAAAAGCATGTCTTTCGGTTAACCAAATATCTAATGTTGTAGGTTGCTTTATCACTTCTCCCATTTCATAATCAACTTGTAAACGTAGGCCTTTACCTGAAACAATACTGATTTCATCGTTTCGCAATATAGACGCCGATTTATAAGGAAGTTGATAAAAAAGAGAAGCTCCAATGACTGCAAGAAATTGATCGGCATAAAGCGAAAAAAAATAAACACCTTTCACTCCGTTTACCGTGACATATGTGCGTACGTTTATTTCCTTAAAATCTGAAACAAAGGGCATTTTCATGTTCATAAAAAACGACCTGAACTCTGTAACATCAAACAGTACGATACTCATATACGCTTTATGATTATAAACGTCTAACGCTATATTGTTGGGTAACAATTTGATCAATAAATCAGGCGCTACCGCCCAATGCATCAGCAATGTATTTTCCCAACATTGGTAAAACAGCCATTTTTTGTTTGGCAATTTGTAATATCTATTTGAAGTATCTTGCAGTAATTTGGTAACCTTTTCCATTTTTATCGATCAGAATTGTTTTTCTTATTCGAATTTTTCTCCTCTGATTCAGAGGCATCATTTGCAGGTCGTTTGCTATGCTTGTGTTCTTGATAATCGTCCTCTTGCATAACTTCAGTTCCCATAGGGTCTAATTTATCATTATCATTTTTAGGTAGTGGGTTGCTTCCCTCTTTTACCTCACCTCCGCCAGCTCCTGAATTAGTTTGATTCGCTTCGTTAACATCTTTGCCTTTAATGTCGGTTGGGCTTGTATTGATGTTTCGTTTGTCTTCTGGAAATTTTTCATGCTTTTTCATAATAGTTAGGATTTATAGTTGTATTAAGAAGAGAGCAATAAAC
>JAHAYQ010000282.1 GCA_018384465.1 Myroides sp.
ATTCATTCTGTTTATTTTGACGCAAATAATTCTACATCGGATTTTGAAATTTCTTTTCCTCCTAAAATAATCAATCGTTCTACCACGTTGCGCAGTTCACGGATGTTTCCTGTCCAGTCGTATTCTTTTAAAAGATTAAGAGCATCAGCCGAAAACGTTTTTTGAGCACTGCCGTTTTCTTCGGCTATTTTTTTGGTAAAATGTTCAATTAATAGCGGAATATCATCTCTACGCTCATTTAACGAAGGAACTTTTATTAAAATCACCGCTAATCTGTGGTATAAATCTTCTCTGAATCGTCCTTCTTCAATTTCCTTTCTTAAATCTTTATTCGTAGCTGCTATAACACGTACATCTACCTTAATATCTTTATCGGCTCCTACTCTTGTAATAATATTTTCTTGCAACGCACGTAAAACTTTTGCTTGCGCTGCCAAACTCATATCACCAATTTCATCTAAAAAAATGGTTCCTTTATGAGCTGCTTCAAATTTTCCGGCACGGTCTTTAACTGCCGATGTAAATGCACCTTTTACATGACCGAATAATTCACTTTCGATTAACTCTGACGGAATGGCCGCACAGTTTACTTCAATCAAAGGATATTGTGATCTATTACTTTTTTCATGTAAATTATGAGCCACCAATTCTTTACCTGTTCCGTTTGGTCCGGTAATTAAAACACGCGCATCGGTTTCGGCAACCTTATCAACCATTTCTTTTATTTGTTGAATAGGGGCACTTTCACCAATCATTTGGTAGGTTTTACTTACTTTTTTCTTTAAGCGTTTGTTTTCAACTACCAATGATTTATTATCTAAGGCATTGCGCACGGTAGTTAACAATCGGTTTAAATCGGGTGGTTTTGAAATATAATCAAAAGCACCTAAACGCATGGTGTTAACGGCAGTTTCTAAATCGCCATGACCCGAAATCATAATAAATGGCGTTTCGGGTTTTATTTTTTTAGCTTCTTGCAATACTTCTTCTCCATCTTTCTTAGGCATTTTTATATCACAAATAACTAAATCAAAATCTTCTGCTTTGATTTTTTCTAATCCTTCTTCTCCGTCAGCAGCTTCAGTAATCAAATACGTATCGTTTTCTTCTGCTAATATTTTTGATAATACTCTGCGGATCGAAGCTTCATCTTCAATAATTAAAATTTTAGCCATACTTAATATTTAAGCCATTTTAATAGTTCTTTCCAAGTCGGTTTTTTTCCATACATCAAAATTCCCACACGATAAATTTTAGATGCAACCCAAACAATAGCTATAAAGGTAACAAATAAAAGTGTAATTGATAAGGCTATTTGATAAAACGGCACACCAAACGGAATGCGCATAAGCATAACTATTGGTGAGGTGAAAGGAATCATAGAGAAAATAGTTGCTACGGTGCCGTGTGGATCGTTCATAACCGTAAAAAAGCCTATGTACACCCCTAACATTAAAGGCATAATTACAGGAAACATAAACTGTTGGGTATCGGTTTCATTATCAACTGCGGCGCCGATTGCTGCGTAAAGCGAGCTGTATAAAAAGTATCCGCCAATGAAATAAATGAGAAAATAAACAACCATACTAAACAACGGGAGTTTTAAGAATTCGGCAAAATATCTTTTTATATCAGTAAATTGAGCCGCTTCTATTGCTAAATCGGTTGTTGGAGTTGAAGTGTTTAAACCAAAAACCATATTAGCTATAAGCATCAACAAAAGTGCTAAAACTGCCCAAATAACAAATTGTAAAATACCGGCAAAAGTGGTTCCTATGATTTTACCCATCATTAATTGAATAGGTTTTATAGACGAAACTATGATTTCTATGATACGATTTGTTTTTTCTTCGATTACGCTACGCATCACCATATTACCATAAATAATGATGAACATCATAATAAGATAACCAAAAGCAGAGCCAATAACGACCTTCATTTCGTTTAAACCTTTGACCGTTTCTTCGCCTGAAGCCTTAGTTAAATGCATGGTAACATCAATTTTTGATTGATCTAATACCAAGGTATCAATGCCTTTTGAACTTAAGTTTTGACGCATTAATTTTTCTGAAAGTGTAGATTCTACATCATAAATAAATCCTAAACTTGGACTATCTTCAGAAACGTATTCTATAGATTTTGCATAATCTACTAAATGTTCTTTTTTAGGTATAAACAAAATACCTTCATAGTTTGCTTGCGAAATACTATCGCGCAAAAGCAACGGATCCATCAAAGATAAATCGTGGTATTTATAACTTTCATTACTTTTAAACTCATTGACAAATAATCCGGTTTCATCGTGAATTCCAATATGTTTTAAATCGCTTTTCATAGAGCTTAAATAAGCTATTAAAGCAGCTACAGCCACGAAAATGATAGGACTAACGAACGTCATTACGATAAATGACTTGTTACGGACTTTAGAAATGAATTCTCTTTTGATAATTAATGATAGAACGCCCATTAGTTATTGGTTACAGTTTGAATAAAAATGTCGTTGATACTCGGAATTTTTTCAGAAAAATGGGTTAGTTGTCCAAACGGAATTAAATCTTGCAGTAATTCATTCACAGGTTTGTCATTCAAATTTACAGACAATTTCACTTCATTATCAAGAGATTTAAAAAATGTGTCTTCGATTTGATATTTTGTACGCAAGAAATCTTTCAGTTGCTGTTCGTCTTGGGTGTTAATTCCCACATCAAACGTATTAGATCGATACTGTTTTTTAATATCGATTAAAGAGCCGTCTAATAATTTGTTGGATTTGTGAATTAATGCAATTTCATCACAAAGCTCTTCCACACTTTCCATACGGTGAGTAGAAAATATAATAGTACTGCCTTTTTGCTTTAACTCTAAAATTTCATCTTTAATGATGTTGGCGTTTACCGGATCAAATCCTGAAAAAGGTTCATCGAATATCAACAATTTTGGCTGATGCAATACCGTTACTACAAACTGTATTTTTTGTGCCATACCTTTAGAAAGCTCTTGAATTTTTTTATCCCACCAATCGCCAATTTCTAATTTATCAAACCAATATTTCAACTGTTGCTTGGCATCATTTTTAGAAATTCCTTTTAATTGAGCCAAATATAAAGCTTGCTCACCCACTTTCATAGATTTATACAAACCGCGTTCTTCTGGCATATAGCCAATATGTTTAACATGAGCCGGGCTTAATTTTTCGCCGTCGAGCAAAATAGAGCCACTATCTGGAAAGGTGATTTGGTTGATAATGCGTATCAAAGAAGTTTTGCCGGCACCATTTGGACCTAATAACCCGTAAATACTGCCTTGGGGTATAGATAAAGAAACATTGTTTAAAGCCGTTTTAGTTCCATACTTTTTAACAACATTGTTTACTTCTAATATTGGTTTCATTGTTTATAAACTAAATAAAGTTACAAAGATACAAAGTACCTAAAAAAAACCCATCCTTGTTTGCACAAGGATGGGAAAAATTGCTATGAAAAAGAAAATCCACCGTTTTATAAGTGTACCACAAACATACAAATTATATTCGTGTTAAGAAAACATTTCTTTTACTTTTTCAAAAAAACTTTTATCTCCCTTCTGAGGGTGAGGCATAAAATTATCATCTTCCTTCATTTTTTCGAAGAAATCTTTTTGTTCTTTTGTTAATTTTTTAGGTGTCCAAACGTTGATGTGTATTAGGAAATCACCGTTTCCATATCCATTTAAGCTTGGTAAACCTTTACCTTTTAATCGAAGAATTTTTCCTGATTGAATGCCCTCTTCAATTTTAATACGTACTTTACCGTTTACTGTATCTATCTCTTTTGTTCCACCTAGAGCAGCATCGGCAATATTCAAATATAAATCATAATGTATATTTTCGCCTTCGCGCTTTAAAAACTCGTGTTCTATTTCTTCAATCACTACGATTAAATCTCCTGGAATACTGTTTGCGCCCGGTGCATCGTTCCCTTTGCCTGAAACTTTTAATTGGATACCGTCTGAAACCCCTGCCGGAATTTTGATTGATACCGTTTCTTCTGAAGCGATCATTCCGTCGGCATCTGCTCCTTGTGGCTTGTGATCTAAAGTTTGACCTGATCCCTGGCACGTAGGACAAGGTGACGATGTTTGCATACGCCCTAAAATGGTGTTTTGCACCCGCATTACCTGCCCCGATCCGTTACAGGTATTACAAGTTTTATAGGTTACCCCACTCGCCTGCATTTTGCGTTTTACTTTAACCTTTTTTTCTACGCCGTTTGCAATATCTTCTAAGGTTAGTTTTACTTTAATACGTAGGTTTGATCCTTTAACACGACGTGGTCCGCCACCGCCGCCAAAACCACCGAAGCCACCAAAACCACCACCGAAAATATCGCCAAACTGACTAAAAATATCTTCCATATTGTTAAAGCCGCCATGTCCACCAAAGCCACCGCCGTTTTCAAAGGCAGCATGTCCGTATTGGTCGTAACGTGCTTTTTTGTCTGGATCGCTTAAAACTTCGTAAGCTTCTGCAGCCAATTTAAAATTTTCTTCGGCTTGTTTATCGCCCGGGTTTTTATCAGGGTGAAATTCAATTGCTTTTTTGCGGTATGCTTTTTTAATGGCAGCTGCATCGGCACTTTTATCAATACCTAATATTTCGTAATAATCTTTCTTCATTTTAAATAATACTATTGTCCGATAACGACTTTTGGAAAACGGATGATTTTATCGCCTAACTTATATCCTTTTTCAACAACATCAAAAACTTTTCCTTTAAACTCCTCGCCTGCTGGAATTTGAGTAATTGCTTCGGCTATATCGGCATCAAAACTATCTCCTTTATTAATTTCGACCAAACTTAATCCTTTAGCCGACAAGTTGTCACGCAACTTTGTTGAAATAAGGTTAAAACCTGTCAGATGTTCACTTTCACCTAATGTTTCCATTTGCGCAATTGCTCTATCAAAATCATCTAAAACCGGTAAAATATCTTTCATTAAATCTTCATTCGCCGTAGCAAACAATTCTAAACGTTCACGTGCAGTACGTTTTCTAAAGTTTTCAAACTCGGCAAACAATCTTAAAAACTTATCTTTTTCGTTAGCTAATTGCTCTTCTAACTGTTGAGTATCAGTAATGTTTTCAGCAGTTTCAACAGCATCATTAATATGATTGTCATCTACTTGCTGATTTGTTTCTTGGTGTGTATTCTTCTCTTTTAATTCTTCGTGTTCCATAATGATCAAAAATTTAATCTATTGTTTTATTAACAAAATTAAAGCCATTGTTTGTTTTTAGACAAATTGTCAGCGCAGTGAAATTAATCTACATTAAGAAAGGATCTGTTTACTTTATTTTTTGTGTTAGTGATAAGAATATTGAATATATTTGCATCATTAAATTAATTATAACTATGAAAAAAAATGTATTTGCATTAGTTGCTTTAGCAGCTTTGTCATTAACAGCATGTAAAAAAGAAAACACTACAGTTGAAGCTGGAACTACTGAAGCAACAGCTCCTTCTGCTGATGCAGTAACTTATAATGTTGACGCTACAACATCTACTATCAACTGGGTTGGAAGTAAAGTATCAGGTGATAACCATACGGGAACTATCACTTTAAAAGATGGTGAAGTTTATACTTCAGAAAATGTTGTAACTGGTGGTAAATTCACTATTGACATGAACACAATCACTGTTACTGATATTACTGATGCAGAAATGAAAGCTGGTTTAGAAGGGCACTTAAAAGGTGCTACTGCTGAAAATGCAGATCACTTCTTTAACGTATCTAAATTCCCTACTGCATCGTTTGAAATTACAAACGTTACAGAAGAAAACGGTAAACAAATGGTTGAAGGTAACTTAACTATTAAAGAAGCAACTCACGGAATTAAATTCCCTGCAACTATTACTGTTACTGATACAGAAGTTACTATGGTTTCTGATGATTTTGAAATTGATAGAACTAAATTTGCTGTTAACTACAACTCTGGATCTGTTATTACTGATTTAGCTGGTGATAAAGTAATTAACGACAATATTAAATTGAATATTACTGTAAAAGCAGCTAAATAATCTGTTTAAAATACTAAAAAAAAATCCCGAAAGTAACTTTCGGGATTTTTTGTTATGTATCGAATTGAATTATTGAATCTTTTTATTGATTGAAATAATTTAAATAGTTTGCCGTTCCGGAGATTCTTAACTATACTTCGTTTCGTTCAGAATGACAAAGAAATTTTTATTGTTCTTTTAAAACTTCTTTAATGCGTTTAAATGCTTCAATTAAAAATGTTTCGCTTGTTGCATAAGATAAACGAATACAGTTTGGGTTACCAAAAGCATCGCCTGTTACAGTTGCAACGTTAGCATATTCTAACAAATACAAAGCTAAATCATCGGCATTTTTAATCAATACGCCGTTTAAGGTTTTACCAAAATAGTATGAAACATCAGGAAAAACATAAAAAGCACCTTCTGGTACGTTTACTTCTAAACCTTTAATATCGTTTACTAAATTTAAAACCAAATCTCTGCGTTTATGGAAGGCTTCAACCATATAACCAATTTCTGAAGGATCTGCCTCTAAAGCCGCAAT
>JAHAYQ010000288.1 GCA_018384465.1 Myroides sp.
TTTCACTGAGAATATTCCAAACGGGAATCCAGTAGATACTGGTACTTTTCATGGCTACACGTTTGACATCTGAAGTTCTAAGGTATTCACCGAGCTTCCGAATTCCCGTGCCGAAGGTCTCAAAAACCTCCACATCTGAGTAATGCTTTCCATCAAATACGGCACAAAAAATGCTATCTTTGTGTACGTCAAGTCCTGCTGTTTTCATATTGCTTTTTTTTACAACATAAAGATAATCAGTAGGACTGACTTTTTTTGGAGGGGTAGTTCCCTCAATTTTTATCCGCTTGTGTGTAATCAGAATATTTAATGTAAATTTGTTCTGAGCTAACGGAAACAGTTTGAAAAGCAAAGCAATAAGCACCGTTACCAAATCGTTACCTGACTTTTTTGATAATCTTTATAAAAGCTTAGTATTCAACCGATACAGCTTTTTCCTGAAAACTTTAAAATAAAATGTCAGTAATTTATCCACGCAACTATATAAAACTTAAATCTACTCTTAGCGAAATATTTTTATGAAAGCATTGACTATACTGCTATTTTTATCGGCAATAAAACGCTTTTTTAATGCCTGAATTGGTCAGTAATTGCCGATAACGGTAAGTTATAGCTATTCTGAACTATTTTGAAATAGAATTTGAGTAGTTTTGCAAACAAACTATATAAGTTAAAAAATATTTAATAAAAAATAAATGAGATCTGAAATTTGTATTTGCCAAGGATTAAATAGTAATTGTAAAAAATGTTTTGGGAGTGGATTTATTTCTACTGAAACAATAGATAAATCTACTAACAAGGGAAAAGGAAAGAAAAAACAACAATTTGAATCGTTTTTGCCTGAAAATTTAGAACTATTATCAAAAAATGAGGTTGAAGGAATTGCCGTTAAAATCATTGGAGATTTAGACTTAAAATCGAAAAAACAAATGCAAATTTTAAATTCTATTCCTTTTAACACGAATACTTTTCGCAGAGATTTCAGCGACAAATTTGAATTACTTGGGTTATTAGAAGCTGAAAAACAACATTTAAGAAATGAACTTTTACTTATTGATCAAGAAATTATATTAAAAAACTATAAAAGTAATTTCAAGTTTAAACATTTTTTATCGGATAAGGATGTTGACGTTACATCAAATCGACAGCTAAAAGAATTAATTCGTGCATACAAAAAACTCAAAAACGCCTAAAATATCAATGTCTGTGAAATTTAAGTTTACACTGATTTAAATATATCTGTGGTAAAAATTTAAGCGCCTGGTTTTAAAATATTTATTTGTAATTATATAATGCGCTACGGGTACTTGCTTAATTATTAGAAGATAGCCGTCACTTCGAGTAGATTTTTCGTAATGAAATAGAGGAAAAGCGTATCGAGAAGTTTAAATATACAGGTTACCTTTGCATCTGTGATAAAAAAATTAAACACCCAAATAGCCGTCACTTCGAGCGAAGTCGAGAAGTCAAAAGTTGTTTTCTTTCTTGTGTTATCTATATTTATAGTATAACATAAAAATCCGTGAGATCTGTGCAATCCGAGCATATATAAAAAATATCACTGCTACCGCTAGCGTCACGCTCGTGTAAATAACAATTTATCGGTGCAAATATGTGCAATCTGTGGTTAAATTAAAGAACGCTAGTCTAATTTCAGCTAAACATCCCCACCAAGCATCAAACATCAAACACAAATAATAGTGAACTACGGTTTATTTGTAATAATAGATCACTAAAAACATGAAATAGTAAAGATGGGGGTCCCTTAAGCAATGTTTATGCTTGGTATTTACGAATAATATAAATTTTTACCATATTAAGGTCAGTCGATTAACAATTACGAAAAAACACCATACCGAAAGATTTTCTAAAATAGCACCTAGGGGGATACTAAATAGATACAGTATGGAAAAGGCTACTTTGGTGCATGAAACACATTTTCGGTAAAAAGCTGTATAAATAGAAAATTCGACTATATCTTTGTCAAATAGTCGAATTTTTTAGTTTCTTTGATGTGTTTTGTAAATTGAGTAATTTCTATTTTTTTAACAATCGCCAACTATGTAAATTATCTTTCTTCTTCTCTAAAAGCTATTTGTATAAATACCTGTTGTTAACCAAATATTAGCTTTATAGATATTTCAAATTTATTAATTTTTTTTATTAATCTAAGAACTATATGTTCCCCGGAACCATAAATAAATCAATTATCTATGTTGGTTTTAAACAATAGTGTTCCATTCCAAAACCACTTTACCAAAACATTAATCAATAAGCAATCTAACACTATTTTAACAGCAGTTTCAACATCTCTTTACGATTAATTAACTTAAAAGGTATTTGATAATATTAGCTTAACATAGGTATAACATTGGGGTTATTTAAAATAATCAATTTTGTGCCGATGAAACATTCAAGCTAATTATGAGAAAACTTTTAGTTGTTTTTGGTCTTTTCTCGCTGTTTTCATGCAGTAAAGATACAAGTATAAAAATGAAAGGATCAGACACAGAGGTAAACCTTGCGGTAAACCTTGCAGAAAAGTACACCGAGATCAACCCCGATTTTAGCATTGCCATTTCAGGTGGAGGTTCAGGATTGGGAATCACTTCGCTTTTAAACGGTCAGGCAGATATTGCCAACTCATCTCGACCTTTATCTGATGAAGAAGTGCAGCAGTTTAAAGACGCAGGTGTTGAAATACGAACGGTTGTTTTTGCTGAAGATGCCACTGCATTTATCGTACATAAAGATTTACCACTTGAAGATATTGACCTGGAAACCTTAGGAAAGATCATGAACGGTGAAATTACTAATTGGTCTGAAATAACCGATGTAGATTTAGCCATAAATATTTACGGCAGGCAAAGTAGTTCGGGTACACATTCTTTCGTAAAAAAGAAACTTAAGATAGAATTTACCAATGCCGCTAAAGAAATGACCGGTAACGCTCAAATTATTGAAGGCGTTAAAGCAGATAAAACCGGAATAGGATATGTAGGTGCAGGCTATGTTGCGCACGATCCGGCTGCTAATACCGAAATAAAAATCCTAAAGATTAAAGAAACACCCACTTCTACTGCTTACTCACCTATAGACGCAGCTACTATTAACAACAGTCTGTATTTTTTTCAAAGACCTTTATATCAGTTTGTGATTGAAGAATCATGGTATAAGGTAAAACCTTTTATCGATTTTGAAAAAAGCGATTTGGGTAAAAAAATGATCGAAGAACACGGATATTACATAATAGAAGAATAAAATGAAATACAGAACCAGAATATCGCTCGACTTTATCTTCAAAGTTATCTTCAAAGCCACAGGTTTTTTAGTATTAGCACTTTTAGGTGGCATTTTTGCCATGTTGGTTTACAACTCTATATCGTTCTTTTTAGACATCCGTCCGTTAGATTTTATTACAGGAATGGAATGGGCGCCAACTGCTAAAAATCCTAAATACGGTATGTTACCGCTTATCATTAGTACTACTATCGTTACTTTTGGAGCCATGATTATTGCCATACCTTTAGGCTTAGGTACTGCAGCTTTTATATCAGAATACGCAAGTCCGCGTTTAAAAAATATTTTAAAACCGGCTATTGAAATGTTGGCTGCCATACCATCGGTAGTAATTGGTTTTTTAGGTATTGTAGTACTAAGCCCGGGTATAGCGAATTTAGCTGATTTACCAAACGGATTAAATGCTTTAAACGGAGCCATTTTGCTGGCTGTAATGGCATTGCCAACTATTATTACTGTTGCTGAAGATGCTATCCATGCCGTGCCAAAAGCTTATAAAGAAGCCAGTTATGGGGTAGGAGCAACCAAATGGCAGACCCTGCTTAAGGTTGTTATACCGGCTGCGGCACCGGGTATTATTGCTGCGGTGATGCTTGGGGTAGGTAGGGCTATTGGTGAAACTATGACGGTTTTAATGGCTACAGGAAATGCTTCGTTATTACCAACAGGTATGTTTGATTCGGTGAAAACCATGACTGCTACCATTGCTATTGAAATGGGTGAGGTACCGTACCAAACAACACATTATTATGCTTTATATGCCATTGCAACGGTATTGTTTTTTATGACGCTGTTTGCCAATTTGGTAGGAGAGTTTTTTATCAACAGATTTAGAAAATATCATGCAGTTTAAAAATAGACTTACCTCTGTAATAGAGTGGGGAACTTTACTATCAACCACTCTTATCGTATGCTTTTTCCTCTTTGTTATTATTTGGGAAATTGTATCAAAAGGAGCTTCTTCTTTGTCTTGGGAGTTTGTAACATCAATTCCTAAAGAAGGAATGACTAAAGGTGGAATTTTAACGCCGATTATCGGAACGGTTTTGCTTACCTTGATTACGGCAGCTTTTTCGATTCCTTTTGGAATTTGTTGTGCGATTTATCTTAACGAATATGCCGAAAACAATTGGTTAACAAAAACCATTCGGGCTTCTATCAGAAACTTGTCGGGGGTTCCATCGATTATTTACGGTTTGTTTGGCTTGGCTTTGTTTGTACAAGCTTTACAATTTGGGACTTCGTTGTTGGCTGCCGGTTTAACCTTGGGATTATTGTCATTACCGTACATTATTACCACTACCGAAGAAGCGTTAAAACGAATTCCGAACAGTACGCGCGAAGCTGCTTTAGCAGTTGGTGCCACCAAGTTTGAAACCATTAAAGATGTAGTACTTCCTTCGGCTATGTCGGGTATATTAACAGGGGTTGTACTAACGCTTTCACGAGCTGCCGGAGAAACTGCTCCGCTTCTTTTTACTGGGGCTGCTTTTTACATCAACGGTTCATCGGGGTACGTAAATCAAGAATTTATGGCATTACCGTTTCATTTTTATATGTTGTCAACACAACATCACTCAATAGAACAAGTGCGCCCCATAGCTTACGGAACAGCTTTG
>JAHAYQ010000094.1 GCA_018384465.1 Myroides sp.
GAGCTAAAGTGATGTTCAAACATTATTTTATTATCAGGGCGCTCCTACGGGGCTAAATTGATATTCAAACATTATTTTACTATCAGGGAGCTCCTACGGAGCTAAATTGATATTCAAACATTATTTTATTATCAGGGCGCCTCTACGAGGCTAATTAATTTCTCAACGGTTTCCCTTTGGTTAACATAAACTGAATTCTCTCTAATGTTTTTCTTTCGGTACATAAACTTAAGAATGCTTCACGCTCCAAATCCAATAAATATTGTTCGGATACTAAAGTTGGTTCAGATAAATCGCCACCTGCCATTACATAAGCTAATTTGTTGGCAATTTTTCGATCGTGTTCAGAGATGTATTTCCCAGCCATCATTCCATCTGTTCCGACTAAAAAGGCTCCTAAAGCCTGTTTACCTAAAACTTCGATATCTTTTCTGCGAAAGGGTTGGGTGTAGCCAGCTTCGGCAAGTAACAAAGCGTGCTTTTTTGCTTCGGCAATTTGTCGGTCTTTATTAACTATAACAATATCTTTTGTAGGTAAAAGTACGCCGTTATCAAATCCTTCGTAGGCTGATGTTGCTACTTTGGCGGTTCCGACAGTTAAGAAATATTCTTGTAAGATGTTCAATTTCACATCGTTCTTTTTTGAATTGATCCGATGCGCGTAAAGTCATCTCTTTCGATCCACCACCGCCAGGAATCACTCCAACACCAAATTCAACCAAACCAATATAGGTTTCAGCTGCAGCAACAGCTTTGTCTGCGTGCATCACCAATTCACAACCACCGCCTAACGTCATTCCGTGAGGCGCTGCAATTACAGGAATGCCCGAATAACGAACGCGCATCATAGTGTCTTGGAACGATTTAATGGCAAAATTTAATTCGTCGTATTCTTGTTCAACAGCCATCATGAAAATCATTCCTAAATTCGCTCCGACAGAGAAGTTGGCAGCCTGATTTCCAATAACCAGTCCGTTGTATTCTTTTTCGGCAAGATCGATCGCTTTATTGATTCCAGAAATTACGCCACCACCAATCGAGTTCATTTTAGAATGGAACTCTAAGTTTACAATTCCATCTCCTAAATCAAATAGGGTAGCGTCTGAATTGCCCCAAACTTTTTTCGATTCACGAATATTATCTAAAATGATGAATGCATCTTGTCCCGGAACTTTTTTCTGAGATTTTGATGGGATATCATAGTAATAATTTGCTCCTTCTTTTACGGTGTAGAACGATTTATTGCCCGATGCCAACATTTCTTCCACCCAAGCAGCTGGTTTTTCACCGGCTTCTTTCATAAATTCCAAAGCCGTTTCTACACCAATGGCATCCCAAATTTGAAATGGACCATGTTCCCAACCAAAACCAGCTTTCATGGCATCGTCTATTTTGTATAAATCGTCTGTGATTTCTGGAATTCGGTTAGAAACATACGCAAACAGTCCTGCAAACGATTTGCGGTAAAATTCGCCCGCTTTGTCTTTTCCTTTTACCAACACTTTGAAACGATCTACAACCTTATCTATTGTTTTGGTTAGTTCTAAAGTTTGGAAAGATGCTTTTTTATTTGGACGATATTCTAAGGTATTTAAATCTAATGAAAGAATATCTTTATCTACTTTTTTGTAAAATCCTTGTTTGGTTTTGCTGCCTAACCATTTATTTTCCATCATGTGGTTGATGAAATCGGGCAATTTGAACAATTCGTGTGCTTCGTCGTTTGGTACATTTTCGTACAAACCATTGGCAACATGCACTAAAGTATCTAAACCAACAACATCAACCGTACGGAAGGTCGCCGATTTTGGACGGCCAATTACCGGACCGGTTAATTTATCGACTTCTTCAATGGTCATTCCCATTTCTTTTACCAAATGGAACAAGCTCATAATACCGTAAATACCGATGCGGTTTCCTATAAATGCAGGAGTATCTTTAGCAACAACCGAGGTTTTTCCTAGGAATTTTTCTCCGTATTCGTTTAAGAAATCTAAAACTTCAGGTTTGGTTTTTGGACCGGGAATGATTTCAAACAATTTCAAATAGCGAACCGGATTAAAAAAGTGAGTTCCACAGAAATGTTCCTGGAAATCTTCGCTTCTTCCTTCGCTCATAAAATGAATTGGAATTCCTGAAGTGTTTGATGTAATCAACGTTCCTGGTTTACGGTATTTTTCAATTTGCTCGTAAACTGCTTTTTTAATATCCAGGCGTTCCACAACCACTTCAATAATCCAATCAACGTCTTTGATTTTAGGTAGATCGTCGGTGGTGTTTCCTGTAGAAATACGATTGGCAAATTTTTTATCGTAAATAGGTGAGGGGTTCGATTTTAAAGCAGCCGCTAAATTATCATTAACGATACGGTTGCGAATTGCTTTGCTTTCTAACGTTAATCCTTTTTTTTCTTCGGCTTCGGTTAGCTGATTTGGAACGATGTCCAGCAAAAGTACTTCGGCACCAATGTTAGCAAAATGGCAGGCAATGCCCGAACCCATGATTCCGGAACCTATAACCGCCACTTTTTTAATTCTTCTTTTCATATTTAAATTTTAAGTTGGAATAAGGTTTAGTAAATTTCTTTTGAATGTATTAATTCTTGAATGGTTTGTGACATTTCAATAAATGTATCAATTTCTTGTTGTGTAAAGGTTTCTATAAGTTTATCATTAAACTTTAATACTGTTTTTTTTGATAACTTACGTTTTTCAACTCCTAATTCAGTCAGGTAAATATTTACACCTCTGCCGTCTTTAGGGTTTTTCTTTTTATAGATTAATCCTTTTTCCTCCATGGTTTTCAAAGTTCGTGTCAGGCTGGTTGGTTCCATGCCCAATTTTGGCGCGAGTGCTGTAGAGGGAGTCCCTTCTTTATCAATATTTAATAAAGCGTAACCCAATGCCATAGAAGCGCCGTATTTAGAAGCTTCTTCGTTATACATGCGCGCAATTGCCTGCCACGTTGATTTGATTACCGAGTCTATTGTTTTATCTTTCATACTAACTTAAAAAGTTATTTACCAAATATAATAAAAAAAATAGTATGCACGCATACTATTTTTGGTAAATTTATGTCGATAAATAAAAAATTATGGATTTGTTGTTTTTAGG
>JAHAYQ010000322.1 GCA_018384465.1 Myroides sp.
TTTTTATATACCGATGAAATTTTGTTTCAATCAGGTAGCCAACAACAAACTGTAAACTTAGTTACCTTGGTAAAAGATGCTGTTTTTTTATACCCTCAACGTTTTGAAGATGGGTCTTACGAAAGTTTAAACTTTGGCGATGTTAAAATTTATGGTTTTTTCTTAGATGAAAATGATCCCGTGAACGATAATGAATTAGAATGGAACAACGACAAACCTTATGTAATTTATGGATATGCAGCCGTGCCACCAGATAAAATTTTGGAAATTTCAGAAGGTGCCGAGGTACATTTTCACCGAAATTCTGGTTTAGTTACCTTTTCAAATGGCACTTTAAATGCCAATGGTTCTATTGAAAACCCTATTAGTTTTCAAGGCGATCGTTTAGAACCAAGCTTCGAAGACACTCCCGGACAATGGGACGGTATTTGGATCAGTCAAGACAGCGATGTTAACCTTTCTAACGTTGTCATTAAAAACGCAGTAGATGGTTTGTTTATCAATAAAAACAAGCAACCTGCTAATTTATATAATGTGCAAATTTATAACTGCGAACGCAATGGTTTACTTTTACAAGTGGCGAATGTGATAGGCAAAAACATTGTTACAAACAATTGCGGTATTGCAGCTGTAAACATTAACTATGGCGGATCTTACGATTTTACACATTGTACATTCACCAATTATTGGAGTCGACAAAACCAAACTGCAGTAGTAATGAATAATGGCGACGGCAGTACTGAATTTGCCTTAAATGCACAGTTTAAAAACAGTATAATTTATGGAAATGCCAGCGAATCTTTATTGCTTTTACCTGCAAATAAAGAAGTAAACTTTAATTTTAAGTTTGAGTATTCTTTGATAAAGTTTTTAAATACAAGCAAAGTACACAATACAGAAAGTTTTCCGTACCACTTTGTAAATACCACTAATTACAATAACAATTTAATTGAAAAAACGTTTAATGAATACCCTCCACATTTTAAAAACACCTCTAAAAATCAGATGATGATTACCGAGAAAGCAACATCAATTATAGGATTTGGAAATGCTTTTTTTGCTCAACAAGTACCCTTAGATTTATTAGGTAAAAACAGACTATCTTCTTCAGATTTAGGAGCTTATAAACACCTAATTAATGTAGAAGATTAATATTGCCAATGTAAATTTTTAGTAGTAAATTTGTTATTTATTTTCAACAACACATTCAACTTTTAACGATGATTCAATTTTTTGAAAATGCGTCAGGTACAGTATATGCTGTACAAACTCAAATTCCTTTAAATACAGAAGATGTAGCAAAGCTAAAATGGTTATTTGGCGATGCTAAACAAATAGAAACACCTTCAATCGAACAAAATTTCGTTGGTCCTCGCGCTTCAATGGTTACGCCGTGGAGTACCAATGCTGTGGAAATTACCCAAAACATGGGCATAAACGGCATTGTACGAATTGAAGAGTTTTATCAAAACGAAGAAGCTTTCTCTAATTTCGATCCAATGATTTCACAGAAATACGCTTCTTTAACTCAAGATATGTTTACCATCGCAATTGAACCACAAGCAGTAGTTTCAATTGATGATATTGCGGCGTATAACCAACAAGAAGGTTTAGCGTTAAGCGATGAAGAAGTAGGGTATTTAAACAACGTTTCTTCAAAAATTGGCAGAAAACTAACCGATTCTGAAGTATTTGGATTTTCCCAAGTAAATTCAGAACACTGTCGCCATAAAATTTTTAATGGCACTTTTGTAGTTGATGGTGAAGAACAACCTGTTTCTCTTTTTAAATTAATCAAGAAAACATCTGAAACAAATCCTAACGATATTGTTTCTGCTTATAAAGATAACGTAGCTTTTGTAAAAGGACCAAAAGTGACTCAATTTGCTCCTAAATCGGCGGATAAACCTGATTTTTATACAGAAAAAGAATTTGATTCAGTGATTTCCTTAAAAGCTGAAACTCACAACTTCCCTACTACTGTAGAACCTTTTAGTGGTGCTGCAACAGGTTCGGGAGGTGAAATACGCGACCGTTTAGCAGGTGGACAAGGCTCGTTACCTTTAGCAGGTACTGCCGTTTACATGACATCTTACTCGCGTTTAGAAGAAGATCGCCCATGGGAACATGCGGTTAAAGAACGCAACTGGTTGTATCAAACACCTATGGACATTTTAATTAAGGCATCAAACGGAGCTTCTGATTTTGGAAATAAATTCGGTCAGCCTTTAATTACTGGTTCTGTTTTAACGTTTGAGCACGAAGAAAACAACCGCAAAATTGGTTACGATAAAGTAATTATGCAAGCTGGTGGTATTGGATACGGAAAGTTAGATCAGGCTAAAAAACAAGATCCTAAAGAGGGCGACCAAATAGTTATTTTAGGTGGTGAAAACTATCGTATCGGGATGGGTGGCGCAGCTGTTTCATCTGCAGATACTGGAGCTTTTGGCGCGGGTATCGAATTGAATGCTATTCAAAGATCTAATCCTGAAATGCAAAAACGCGCTGCAAATGCTGTACGCGGTATGGTAGAAGCCGACCACAACCCTATCGTATCAATACACGATCACGGTGCAGGTGGACATTTAAACTGTTTGTCTGAATTGGTAGAAAACACGGGTGGATTAATCGATTTAGACAAATTACCTGTTGGTGATCCAACCTTATCGGCTAAAGAAATTATTGGTAACGAATCACAAGAACGTATGGGATTGGTTATCGGTAAAAACGATATGGATGTATTACAACGAGTAGCCGAACGCGAACGTGCACCTATGTACAATGTAGGTGAAGTTCAATCAAACCAGCGTTTTACCTTTCAATCTGCTACAACAGGTGAAAAACCAATGGATTTTGCTCTGGAAGACATGTTTGGTTCATCGCCAAAAACAATTATGAACGACGAAACCGTTGTTTATAATTACGCCGATTTAGTATACGAAAAAGAAGAAGTTTACAACTACCTTAATCAGGTTTTACAGTTAGAAGCTGTTGCTTGTAAAGATTGGTTAACAAATAAAGTAGACCGCTGTGTGGGTGGCCGTGTGGCTAAACAACAATGTGTTGGTCCGTTACAGCTACCTTTAAACAACGTAGGTGTTATGGCACTTGATTTTAAAGGAAAAGAAGGTATTGCAACTACTATTGGTCATTCACCTATTACTGCTTTGGTAGATCCGGTGGCAGGAAGTAGAAACGCAATTGGTGAAGCTCTATCTAATATCATCTTTGCTCCTATCAAAAACGGTTTAAGTGGTATTTCGTTATCTGCTAACTGGATGTGGGCTTGTAATAATAAAGGAGAAGATGCCCGACTGTATCAAGCAGTTAAGGGTTGTTCTGATTTTGCTATTGAATTAGGTATCAATATTCCAACAGGAAAAGATTCTTTATCAATGAAGCAAAAATATCCTGAAGGAGATGTAATTGCACCAGGTACTGTAATTATTTCTGCTGCTGGTAATTGCAACGACATCAACAAAGTAGTTGAACCCGTTCTTTCAAAGGGTGCAGGTTCAATATACTACATCAACTTATCTAAAGACAAACTTAAACTTGGCGGATCATCTTTCGCTCAAATTTTAAATAAAATTGGTAACGATGTTCCAACAATAACAGATGCTGCTTATTTCAAAAAAGCGTTTAATACCATTCAAGATTTAATTGTAGATAATCAAATTGCTGCTGGTCACGATGTGGGTTCGGGGGGATTAATTACTACTTTATTAGAAATGTGTTTTGCGGGATATAATTTAGACGCAGATATCGATTTAACAGGATTAAACGAACCTGATTTGATTAAAGCACTTTTTAACGAAAACATCGCCGTGGTTTTACAAGCACAAGACGATAAGGTTTTTGAAAATAAATTGACTGCTAACGGAGTTGAATTTGTAAAAATTGGAGTACCTTCTGAAGGACATGAATTAAAATTAGTTTTCGGAGAAGATTTTTACAACTTCAATATTAATGAACTACGTGATACCTGGTTCATTACATCATATTATTTAGATAAAAAGCAATCTAAAAATGGCATGGCACGCGAACGCTTGGTAAACTATAAAAAACAACCGTTGCAATTTAGCTTCCCATTCCATTTTACAGGAATAAAACCTGAAATTGATGCAACAACTCCTCGCCCTAAAGCAGCAATCATTCGCGAAAAAGGATCAAACTCTGAACGTGAAATGGCAAACGCTATGTATTTGGCTGGTTTTGATGTAAAAGATGTTCACATGACCGATTTAATTTCGGGTCGCGAAACTTTAGAAGATATCCAATTTATTGGCGCTGTTGGTGGATTTTCAAATTCTGACGTTTTAGGCTCTGCAAAAGGTTGGGCAGGTGCATTCATGTATAACGAAAAAGCAAATACGGCATTAAAGAATTTCTTTGCACGTCCTGATACTTTATCGGTAGGTATTTGTAATGGTTGTCAGTTATTTATGGAATTAGAATTGATTAATCCGGAACATGAAGTTCATGGAAAAATGACATACAATACTTCACAAAAGCACGAATCTAACTTTATCTCGGTAAAAGTTCAACCAAATAACTCTATCATGTTATCTACATTAGAAGGAACTACTTTGGGAGTTTGGATTTCGCACGGGGAAGGGAAATTTGTATTACCAGAAAACGAAGATCAATACAACATTGTTGCTAAATATGCCTACGATAAATATCCGGCTAACCCTAACGGATCGGCATACAATACGGCAATGATGTGCGACAAAACCGGCAGACACTTAGTAACTATGCCGCATATTGAACGTTCAGTATTCCCATGGAACTGGGCAAATTATCCAAGTGGAAGGCAAGACGAAGTTTCGCCGTGGGTTGAAGCTTTTGTAAACGCTCGTAAATGGTGTGAAACCAATAAAAAATAATGTAAAAGCACCTGAAAAGGTGCTTTTTTTCTC
>JAHAYQ010000004.1 GCA_018384465.1 Myroides sp.
GGTTGCGTGCCTTCGCAGCATCCACCTGCTTGGTAAAACATTAAATCTCCGTGTTCTTGCGCTAATTCTTTAATCAGTTCCAAAGCTTTTGGGGTAGCTGATAATCTGGATGTTTTTGTCATAATCTCATTTTTAAAAGAAACCTAATTTTTTCTTGTCGTAAGAAATCAACATATTTTTTGTTTGGCGGTAATGACCTAACATCATTTTGTGATTTTCTCTACCGATACCCGAAAGTTTATATCCACCAAAAGGAGCTCCGGCAGGATAACTGTGGTACTGGTTTACCCAAACTCGACCTGCTTGAATAGCGCGCGGAATTTGGTACAGCTGATGTGCATCACGTGTCCAAACACCTGCCCCTAAACCGTAAATGGTATCGTTGGCAATTTCAATAGCTTCAGCCTCGTCTTTAAAAGTAGTTACAGCCAATACAGGTCCAAAAATTTCTTCTTGAAACACACGCATTTTGTTGTGACCTTTTAACAAAGTTGGTTTAATGTAATAACCGTTTTCAATATCACCACCTAAAATGTTGGCATCACCACCGGTTAAAACTTCGGCACCTTCTTCTTTTCCTAATTTGATGTAATTAAGGATTTTATCGTACTGAATTTTCGATGCTTGTGCGCCAATCATTGTTGCGGTATCTAACGGATTTCCGGCTTTGATAGCATTTACACGAGCTACTACTTTTTCGATGAATTTATCGTAAATAGATTCTTGAATTAACAAACGCGACGGGCACGTACAGATTTCACCTTGATTTAAGGCAAACAACACGGCGCCTTCAATTGCTTTGTCTAAATAATCATCGTCTTCATCCATTACCGATTCAAAGAAAACGTTTGGCGATTTACCACCTAATTCTAAAGTCACTGGAATAATGTTTTCTGTAGCGTATTGCATAACCATACGACCTGTGGCTGTTGATCCGGTAAATGCTGCTTTAGCAACTTTAGGATTTCCAACCAATTCTTGACCTAATTCGGCTCCGAAACCATTAACAACGTTTAAAACACCTGGTGGTAACAAATCGCCAATTACTTCCATTAAAACTAAGATGGAAATCGGAGTTGATTCGGCAGGTTTTAAAACAATGGTGTTTCCTGCAGCCAAAGCTGGTGCAATTTTCCAAACAGCCATTAAAATAGGGAAGTTCCAAGGGATAATTTGTGCGACTACACCAATTGGTTCGTGTACGATTAGCGAAACCGTATTTTGGTCTAATTCTGTTAACGAGCCTTCTTCGGCACGAATTACTCCAGCAAAATAACGGAAGTGGTCAATAGCCAACGGAATATCTGCATTTAATGTTTCGCGCACCGGTTTACCGTTATCGGTAGTTTCAACTGCGGCTATGTACTCTAAATTTTGCTCAATTCGATCTGCAATTTTGTTTAGAATAATGCTGCGTTCTGTTGCAGAGGTTTTGCCCCATGTTTTAAATGCTTCGGCAGCTGCATCAACCGCTAATTCTAAATCTTGTGCGTTTGAATGTGCTGCTTTACTCATTACAGTGCCATCTAAAGGAGTAATTACATCAAAATATTTACCTGATGCAGGTGGTGTCCATTTTCCATTGATGTAATTGTCGTACTGATCTTTAAATTTTGGTCTGTCGTAAACTTTGTTTGTACTCATTATTTTAAGTTTTAAGATTCTTTTGTTAATTTACAACTAATTATATGTTTTTTGATTAAATAATTGTTAATTGTGAATAGTTTAAATAAAAAAAGCAGTTCCAACGGAACTGCTTTTGATAAAATTATCACGATGATCTTACATCATTCCTGGCATACCACCGCCCATAGGCATTTGAGCACCGCCTTCTTCTTTAATATCAACTAAAGCACATTCTGTAGTTAAGATCATACCTGCAACTGATGCTGCGTTTTCTAAAGCTACACGAGTTACTTTTTTAGGGTCGATGATTCCTGCTGTTAACATATCAACATATTCGTCGGTTTTAGCATTGTAGCCATAGTTTCCAGCACCTTCGGCAACTTTTGCTACGATTACTGATCCTTCTAAACCTGCATTTTCAACAATAGTTCTCAAAGGCGATTCAATAGCGCGAGAAACGATTTGAATACCTGTTTTTTCATCTGCATTTACTGCTTCAATGGTAGATAAAGAATCTTTTGCTCTTAATAAAGCTACACCACCACCGGCAACAATACCTTCTTCAACAGCTGCGCGTGTTGCATGTAAAGCATCGTCTACACGGTCTTTTTTCTCTTTCATTTCCACTTCAGAGGCTGCACCAACGTAAAGTACTGCCACACCACCAGCTAATTTAGCCAAGCGCTCTTGTAACTTTTCACGATCGTAGTCAGAAGTAGTTGTTTCCATTTGCGCTTTAATTTGATTTACTCTGTTTTTAATCAAATCAGCATCACCAGCTCCGTTTACAATAGTTGTGTTGTCTTTATCAATAGAAACTTTTTCTGCTGTTCCTAACATTTCTAACGTGGCATTTTCTAACGTATAGCCGCTTTCTTCTGCAATTACTGTTCCGCCAGTTAAGATAGCGATATCTTCTAACATAGCTTTTCTACGATCACCAAAACCTGGTGCTTTTACAGCAGCAATTTTCAATGCACCACGTAATTTGTTTACAACCAAAGTTGATAACGCTTCACCATCTACATCTTCAGCAATGATTAACAAAGCTTTTCCTGATTGTGCAACTGGTTCTAAAACAGGTAATAATTCTTTTAATGAAGATATTTTTTTATCGTACAATAAGATATAAGGATTGTCGAATTCCGTTTCCATTTTCTCTGGATTTGTAACGAAATAAGGTGAAAGGTATCCTCTGTCAAA
>JAHAYQ010000047.1 GCA_018384465.1 Myroides sp.
TTTTATGATAGCTCTTTTATGGCAAGGCTTTAAAGCTTTTTTTCAATGATGTATTTAGCCATATCTAATTCTAAAGCCAAATCAGCATACATCCGTTTGAGTTTGGCGTTTTCTTCTTCAAGAGCTTTTATTTTCTTTAATTCACTTGCTTCCATGCCACCGTAGCGTTGACGCCACTTATAAAACGTAGCTTTACTAACTCCATGTTCTCTAACAATAGCATTAATATCTTTTCCAGATTCAAATTCTTGAAGGATTTTGGAGATTTGAGTGGGACTAAATTTACTACTCTTCATAATTACAGTTTAGTTTAAAATTAATAATTTTTCTCGTTTTAAACTGTACTTTTTTTTGGGGGAGCTTACACTTTCCTGTTTTCTACATCTAGAAGTATTCTAAAATTTTCATAAGAAAATGATTGATCAAGCATTTTAATTTAAGTATGTTTTTGTTGTATTGGTTATAAGTCTTAAATACAGACAATGCGTATTTCTTGTTAGCACAAACTTAATGAAATTAAAACCACTTTAACAAGTATCCAATTAAAAATACGTTATCAACTAAGCGACGTTCTTTTGCTTCTTTTCTTTGATCGCTGTGTGAAAAGAAAAGATGTAAATTCAAAATCAAATATTGGGATACCGAATATCCCTTGCAAAAATCTCGCTACCTGTTTGATAAAATGACGAAGTAAACATTTTTATCAAAGTGGTTGCACCATATTTAGTAAAAAAACGTTTTTGACCATCGGAAGAAATTGTTTTTTGCATTTAAAATGCAATTTAACTGCACGGATTCGCAAATCCGTCAAAATATTTCGCAAGCTGTTTGCGTGATGCGGAGCATGGGCAAAGGGCTTGCTCCGATTTAAAATGCGAAAAGGCGGTTCCGACCAACGGAAGGATGCGTCTTTTCGCTGCCAGCCCTAAGGATTAGGGCTGGCGAATTTTTCTTTCCAATAAGGTTTCTAATATTTCACAGTCACTGTCATAAATTTCACCCTCAAAAGAATAGGTATCTGTTTCTTCATCAAACTGATATTGTTCAAAGTCTTCATTTTCCAAATAAATATCTGTGCGTACATTATCAGTAAATGTTACTCTACCATACACAAGATTACTTATTTCCTCATAATTCTGTACAAAATTCACCTGGTAGTAGGCTGCTATCTTTTGAACAATTTCGATATTGGGTGACCATTTGGTTTCATACTGAAAAATTCCTGTATCGCCTTCATTTGAATAGATATTAAAGAAATATCCGCCGTTTTCATCTGTGATAAATTCGGGTAGTTGCCCTTGTTTGGTTTGTTCTTCTTTGCTTTTCATAGCTTGAAAAAGCTGTTCTATCTGTTTGATAGTTTCTTCATTTCCTTCAAAAACGATCGTATTAAAGCACCAATTTGCCATATTATTTGATTTTAATGGGCTACCACCGATTAAAGCAGTAGCCTTTTGATTAGTTAATTAAATTTTAAGATTTCCGCTCCATCTGTTGCAAAAGAAGTACATAAATCGAATGCTTTTTGTGACTTAAGTTGAGCCGTTCCACCCAATACAATACTTTGCAGTTTTGCTTCATCATTTTTGTATTTTCTTACATTTTGATAGTAGCCTGTAACCGCATTGTACGCACCAAATAAAGTCCCTTTTGTCGTATCCATTTGCTGGGTATCACTTATCATTGCATAAGCAAAAGCATCTTCAACAACATTTTTAAATACGGTAGACATTTCATCTTCTGCACCTTTTTTGAGTAAATCCAAAGTTTCTTTATTCGGACAAAGTGCCAATTGAATTAGCTTTTTAACCTCTTCATCTGTTACTTTTACCTTTGTCCAACTATTGAAAATATTTTCTAATTGCGTGCTTAATGTATTCGCTAATCCCATAATTTTATGCGCATTTTCAATACGTTGTTTTGCTCCAGAGGTATGTTTAATGCGTACAACATTCGTCATATTACGCAATGAAGCATTTAAGGTATTTTGGCAAACGATACGAATCGGAGTAAAAGCCGCTGTAATACTTCCGCTACCATCGTGAGAAGTGGTTAGAAAAATGTACTTTTCGGTTACGTCATCGCCATTGCCCACACGGATATAATCGGGTAATTTGTCTGTAATAAAAATGCGTTCTCCGTTCCCTAATGCGCCTGCGGTTTCGTACAAAATCCCATCGCTACCGCCTACAATCGCATCAAAAAAATTAAATGCCTCCCGATTTTGTACAATGTGGTAATCTTTCCCAACCACACCCAAAACGGTATTGTTATCAGTACGAATGTTGGCAAAATAGTTAGGTACTTCCAATTCGTGACTGCCTATTTCGATACCTTGCACCGTTTCGATAATTCCCGAACCTTTGGTAAAAAGTGGGGATTTTACAACTTCGTAATCTAAACCTGCATGTTTAATAGCTTCTGCACTTGTTGGGTATTGCTCTACAATTTGCCCCAAACTGTGCCATGCTTTTTGCTGTACTGTAAAGAAACTGTACTTTCCTGTTCTCTCGTTGAAATTGATATTATGTGCCATGATGTTTAAAATTTATAGTTTGAAAAATGATTTAATACTCGCTCTTAAAATGGGAGGTCGTCTTCCGTTTCTTCTGCTGTGACCTTCTTGCTTTTGGATGATTTAGGAGCTTGCGCACCTTCCGTTTTCTTGCTAGCTCCGTGCAGTTTAATTTGTGAAGTGTGGAAATTTAATCCTGCTCTTGGTTCTCCGTCATTTCCTGCCCACGCTCTTGTGCTTACTCTGCCCGTGAGTTCTACCAAAGTGCCTTTTGTTAGTAATGTTGCTACCTTGGGAGAAATCCAATAGGCACAATCGAAATAGGTCGTTTGTTCCACTCGTTCGCCTTGCTTGTTACGGTAGCTTTCATTCGTAGCTACTGAAAAATTTACTACTTGTTTGTCTTGTGACGTTGTGTGTACTTCCGCGTCCCTCGTCAATCGTCCGATGATGTTCATAATCGTTCCTGTTTTAAAATTTTACATTCTGTTACGTTCACTTTTCTTGTTACCTGCTTACTTTTGTTGTCGCTCGCCTCGCTTCGCATAAATTTTTCCAAAAGAAAAACCGGAAAAAAGAAAGCAGGCTATCAAGGCGGTCAAGTGGAAAAGCCAAAAGGAAACGGAATAATTGGAGGGTACCTTTAGGGAGGAAACCGTTTATGCCGTAGTCTTTTGGCTGGATATGAGCGTGGGCTGACCGCCGTACTTTGGCTGCCTTTTTACCGGTTGAATTTTGAAAATGAAAAAACATTCATGTTACTTACAGGACTTTACGTCCGTACAACAAAAGTTTAAGAAAGAAGTTTCGAAGAATTGAGAAACATTATTTCTTAATATTTTATAAGTATAAAACTTAAAGCTTTTTTAAGAATGAACTTGAGAAATTCTGAAAAGTGCTTTAATTTTTAAAAAGTATAGTACTATTTTCAATATTGAAGACATTCAAGGAAAAACACAGTACAATAAAGTCTTCATTATTCTATTATTGGAAAATTTGAATAAGTTGCATTAAACTTATTATACACCCTAAAAAACTATAAACCATACAATTGGAT
>JAHAYQ010000080.1 GCA_018384465.1 Myroides sp.
TTGTTTATATCGGGAGCGTAAAATAACTGCATAACTAAAATTCTAAACGTGCTTTAGAAACCACTTCATCATCACTAAAAATTCCTAAACGGAATTTATGATAGCCCACAATGCCTATCATAGCGGCATTATCGGTTGTGTATTCAAATTTGGGTATAAATGTTTTCCAACCGTATTTGGTTTCGGTTTCTTTCAACACTTTTCTAATACCAGAATTTGCAGAAACTCCACCGCCAATGGCAATTTGTGTAATGCCTGTTTGTTCTACAGCAAGCTTAATTTTATCCATTAATATTTTAATGATGATGTGTTGAACAGACGCACAAATATCATCGATATTTTCTTTAATAAAATCAGGATTCTTTTGAACTTCTTTCTGAATAAAATACAAGATCTGTGTTTTTAAACCCGAAAAACTAAAATTCAATCCGTCAACCTTTGGTTTGGTAAAGGTATATGCCTTAGGATTTCCATTTTGTGCATGTTTGTCAATCAAAGGACCACCAGGATAAGGAAAACCTAATATTTTAGCCGTTTTATCGTAAGCTTCACCCACCGCATCATCAGTCGTTTCTCCTAAAATTTCCATATCAACAAAAGAATTCACTTTCACAATCTGGGTATGTCCGCCACTAATGGTCATTGCTAAAAACGGAAATGTTGGTTTGTCAAATCCTTCTTCTTCAATAAAATGAGCCAAAATATGGGCGTGCATGTGGTTTACCGCAATCAACGGAATATCCAATGCCATACTCAACGATTTGGCAAATGATCCGCCAACCAATAAAGATCCCATTAAACCTGGACCTTGGGTAAAAGCAATGGCACTTAAATCAGATTTTTGAATGCCAGCATTTTTTAAAGCAACATCAATAACCGGCACAATGTTTTGTTGATGTGCACGCGAAGCTAATTCAGGAATAACACCGCCATATTGCTCGTGAATTTCTTGTTTTGCCACAACATTACTCAATACTTTTTCGTTACATAATACGGCCGCACCGGTATCATCGCACGAACTTTCTATGGCTAAAATATAAATTGGTTCTTGCATTGGAAAATTTCGGCATAATTTATGTTTAAAGTACAGAAAATACCGTGTTTACTCTACATAAATTACTATTTTTGTTTCGTATTTTTAGCAAATTTAAAACAAATAAGGCTATCAAAAAACTTTTTAAAATACTGTTTGGTTTGTTGTTGGGCGTGGCGCTGGTATTTATATTGGCTGCTGTAGTAATTACTACGCCTATTATTCAAACTGAAATTGCCCATTATGCTACTCAACGCATCAATGAACAGTTTAATATTCGGACAGCTATCGGTCAGGTTGCCATACAGTTAGACGGTACTGTTCTGTTAAAAAAAGTACATGTATTAGATGATCACAATAACGATTTGGCTTATATTGATCGTTTGTACACTGACATTGTTGATTTTAAACAATTAACCGATGGAAAATTACTTTTTGGAAGTACCGAAATACAAGATGTTGATTTTTTTATCCACAAATACAAAGGCGATTCTTTAACGAATTTAGATAAATTCATAGCCGTTTTTGACGATGGTACGCCGGGAAGTGGCAAGTTTTTTATGAAAATAGATCATTTAGAACTCACCAATGGTAGGTTTAGTATCACTGATGATAACACAGGAAACAACCCGGTGAACTTTACCGAAATGAACGGTTCTATGAACAACTTTGTGGTACAAGGACCCAATATTAATGCCGATGTAACTAATTTGTCGCTTAAAGATAAAAGAGGGATTTATGTGAAAGATTTAGTGACGAGTTTTGCTATGACCCGAACGTCAATGGATTTAACGCCGTTTGCTATTGAAACCGACGAATCGTATGTGAAAGGAAATATTGCCATGCGATACAAAGAAGGCGATTTAAAATACTTTACAGAACGAGTTCATTTAGATGTTGATTTTGATAAATCGAAGATTGCAACGAACGATCTGAAACATTTTTACAACGAATTTGGATCAAATAACACACTGTTTCTTACTGCAAAAGCAAAAGGAACACTGAATGATTTTCAATTAAAAAACACTCAGTTAGCCGATCGATTTGGTGCAGAAATCATTGGAAATTTTGGGTTGAAAAATCTTTTTGTGCAAACCAATCCTTTTAGAATTGATGCAGAACTTAGTAGAATGAACATTTCCAGAGAACAAGCAGTAGCCTTGCTTCCAAATGTTTTAGGAAATGCACTGCCTATACAATTAGAAAAATTAGGTAGGGTACATTTAGCAGGTACGGTATCTTATCAAGATTTTTATGTTAATACCGATATTCAGGCAACTACCGATTTAGGTACTGCCACTGCCGATGTGGAACTTTGGCAAGTAAACAACAAATTAAATGCATCTTATAAAGGCGATTTTTCGTTAGACAATTTTGATATTGGTGCTTTAATTGAAAAAGAAAACATTGGTACGGCTACATTAGTTGCAACGGTAGACGGCAAAAGTTTTGATCCCGAACATTTTAATACGGTCATCCAAAGTCAGGTACAACAATTTACTTTTAATAAGTATTCGTATAAAGATATTGCTATTGATGGTAATTTAAAACTTCCTGCATATACCGGAAATTTAGTAAGTAATGATCCTAACGCATTGTTAGATTTTGACGGTACATTAGATCTGTCAACAGACCAAACTGCAATTGATTTTAAAGTAGATGTGGCTCATTTAAATATGAACGCCTTACAGATTGTTAAAGATTCATTGGGTGTTTTTAAAGGGCATTTTGAACTGAATGGAGTAGGCGAAGGAATCGATTCATTTGCAGGAACCATATTAGCCGAAAATGCGTCCTATACCAACTCTAACGAAACCTATCATTTTGATCATCTGTATGTTGAATCTACCTTTTTAGAAAACAACATCCGACAAATAAATGTACAATCTAACGATATTGTAAATGGTTATATTCGAGGCAATTTTCAATACAACCAACTCAAAGGTATCGTAGAAAATTCTTTAGGTAGTTTGTACAAAAATTATTCACCTAACGAAATAGCAACAAATCAATTTATAGAGTACGATTTAAAATTTCATAACAAAATTGTTGATCTATTTGTTCCTAAATTAGAAATAGCAGACAACACAGCCGTATCTGGAAAAATTACTGCCGATACCGGCGAATTTATCTTGCTTATGAATACGCCTTTTGTAAAATATGCGGACAATGAATTCAGTAATATACAAATTGATGTCAATAGTTTGCGCGAAAATCAAAATGCGTTTATAGCTATAGATACTATTGATTTAAAGGTTTACAAGGCTTATAATTTTGTTTTAAATAACGCAAAAAGCAACGATACACTTTACGTTGATGCTAAGTTTGTGGGCGGAACCGATGCTAATGATCAATACTCTTTAAATTTATTTCATACCATTAACGAAGAAAATAAATCGGTGGTGGGTATCCAAAAATCAGAAATTCAGTTTAAAGAATCTCTTTGGTATTTAAATGAGGCGAATAACGATAAAAACCGAATTGTATTCAACAAAGAAATTAATGATTTTGTGATAGAAGATATTACGCTTTCACACAACAACCAAATGGTTTTACTCAACGGAAGCATGAACGGTTCGGTTTACAAAGATTTAAATTTGGAGTTTGAAAACGTAGAGTTAGACAAAATTACGCCCGATCTAAACAACCTTACTTTTGCCGGTTTAATTAACGGATACGTTTCTTTTGAACAAGAAAACAATGTTTTTAGACCTAAATCTAAACTAAATGTCGAAAATTTAGAGATTAATGATGTCTTATTAGGTTTGTTTAATTTTGAGGTAGAAGGCGATGAAAGTTTGCAGAATTTCTCCGTAAAATCAAATATTGTTAATGATTATACCGAAAATTTCTATATGAACGGAAATATTGCTGTAGCAAAAGGGCAAAGTCGATTAAATCTTGATACTGGTTTTAATAAATTCAACTTAAAAGCCATCGCTCCGATTCTTTCATCAATTATGTCTGATGTTCGTGGCGATGCATCGGGAAGGGCAACTATTCAAGGAACGCACAAAAATCCGGATATCGAAGGAAAGTTGTATCTCACGAATGCCGGTATGCGCCCTGTTTTTACCGGTGTTGATTATCTGTTTGACGAGAATGCACCGTTAGATGTAACCGAAAGTCAATTTATATTACGAAGCGTTAATATTACCGATTCTAAATACAAAACCAAAGGAATTTTAAACGGCACTATTTCCCATAATAAATTAAAAAATTGGAATATTGATGCCCAATTGTCATCAAACAACTTATTGGCGTTAGATATTGATTATACAGAAGGAACACCTTACTATGGACAAGCTTTTATTGATGGCGCAGCAACAGTGAAAGGACCCGTAGAAAGTTTAGTGGTAAACATTGAGGCTACTTCGCAAAAAGGAACAAATATTAAAATTCCGTTAGACGATGCCGGTGGCTTAGGTGATAATAATTTTGTTCATTTCTTATCGCCCGAAGAAAAAGCTAATAGATTAAAAGGAATTGAAACGCCTATTACAAATAATCGTTTCGGTGGTGTTCAGCTAAATTTTGATTTTTACATTACACCAGATGCCGAAATTGAAATTTTACTTGATCGCGAATCAGGTCACGGCATGAAAGGAAGTGGTGCCGGATTTATAACTATGGAAATCAATACCTTAGGTAGGTTTAATATGTGGGGCGATTTTCAGGTGTACGACGGAGAATATAATTTTAAATACGGTGGTATTATCGATAAAAAACTCGATGTGGTACGTTACGGAACCATCCGTTGGGACGGCGAACCTTTAAATGCCATTCTTGATTTACAAGCTGTTTACAGAACGCAGGCAAATCCTGGTTTAATTGTAGAAAGTTCTGCCATTAACCGCAAGGTCGATACAGAAGTTGCTATTCTATTGTTAGGGAATTTAAGTAATCCGGAGATCGATTTCCAAATTGATTTTCCAAATGTGGGCTCAAGTATTAAATCTGAAATCGATTATAAATTAGCGGATAAGGATACAA
>JAHAYQ010000085.1 GCA_018384465.1 Myroides sp.
TTCAAATTTTACCGTAAATTTGTAACAATTAAAATTTAAAACAATTTAGATATGAGAAAAATTTACGCTTTAGTTACAATTGTTGCAGCTTCTTTTGCTGCGAATGCACAGGCAACTATTATAACTCAATGGGATTTTGACGATCCTGATTATAATTTAGCAGTTAACCCTACTACTGGTACAGGAACATTTCAATTAATTGGTGGTGTTACTGAAAATTTAGGAAGTGGTGGAATGCCTGTAGGAAATCCTAACACTGGAAAAGCATATAGCATCAAAGATTTCCCTGCACAAGGTGTAGATAGTGGAACAGCGGGTTATGAATTTAGTGTTAGCACATCAGGATATGAAAATATTTCCATTGAATTTGATCCAAGAGCTTCCAATACAGCATCAAAATGGATGCAATACGAAATGTCTGTAGATAATGGCACAACTTGGACTGTTATTTCTGACAACAATGGTCAATTAGATAATTCTTTCAATAACCCTGTAGCTATTACTTTACCAGCTACCGCGGATAATCAAACTGATTTAACTATTAGATTAGTTTCTATTTACGAACCAAGTACACAAACCTACACCCCAGTTTCTGGTAACTATGGTACAGGTGGCGCTTGGAGAATTGACAACCTAACAGTAAATGGTGAAGCAATTGATATGTCAACAAAACAAAACAACATTGATGGATTAAACATTTTTCCTAATCCAGTTGGTGAGGTGTTAAACATTACATCTGATAGCACTGCTGATAAAATTGTGCAGTTATTTGATTTAACAGGTAAAAAAGTTTTAGATGTTACTACTGTTTCTCAAGTTAACGTATCAACATTGAAAGCGGGTGTTTATGTAGCAAAAATTACAGAAGCTGGTAAAACAGCTACTAGAAAAATTGTTGTTAAATAAATTACAGCATCATATAATCTAAAAGCATCTCTTACCGAGATGCTTTTTTATTTGTACTTTTGTGTTTTAAAAATTAAAGCGCGTGTTTACAGCCGAAGACATCATTTCTATACAAACTACCAAAGAGTTTCACAAAACTGCTATGAAAGTATTTCGCTTTCAGTTTCAGCACAATGAGGTGTATCAAAAATATTGCTTGTTACTCAGAAAAAGTCCCGAAAATGTAAAGCACATTACCGAAATTCCTTTTTTGCCGATTGAGTTTTTTAAATCGAAAGAGGTGTTAAGTACCATCGATCCCATACAAACAACTTTTACAAGCAGCGGAACTACAGGGATAATTACTTCTAAACACCATGTAACCGATTTAAGTTTTTACGAAGCAAGTTTTCGCAGTGCGTTTTCAAAATTTTATGGAAATATCGAAGATTATGCTGTATTAGCATTACTTCCCTCTTATTTGGAACGAGAAGGATCGTCGTTAATTTACATGGCAAAAGATTTTATAGAAGGATCTAATCATCCCGATTCTGGTTTTTACCTACACAATTATAAAGAACTTGCTCAAAAGTTAATTCAGTTGGATAGTGACGGACAAAATGTGCTTTTATTAGGCGTTACGTATGCTTTGTTGGATATGATTGAGTTACAAAAATTTGAACTTAAAAATACCATTGTCATGGAAACCGGTGGTATGAAAGGCAAGCGCAAAGAAATGATCAGAGAGGAGTTGCACACTCTTTTAACAGATGGTTTTGGTGTACATAAAATTCATTCGGAATACGGAATGACCGAGTTACTTTCGCAAGCCTATTCTTTTGGTGATGGTGTGTTTGAATGTCCGCCGTGGATGGATATTTTAATTCGAGATACCGAAGATCCACTTTCTTTGATAGAGACCGAAAAAACCGGAGGTATTAACATAATTGATCTTGCAAATATAAATTCTTGTTCTTTTATTGCGACACAAGATTTAGGTAAAAAATACAACAATGCTACTTTTGAAGTGTTAGGCAGATTTGATAACGCTGATGTTCGTGGTTGTAATTTAATGGTTTATTAGTTTCTCAACTGCGCTCGAAATGACAAACTTTATCAATACCTAACTGTTAGGTCGAGCGGAGTCGAGACCTATCAATAAAAAACCTCAGCTTTCACTGAGGTTTCATTTTTACTGTACATTAAGTACAAAATAATTTTTCTTACCGCGTTGCAACAACACAAATTGATTATTAATCAAATCGGTTGTTGTCAATGTAAATCCTTCCTGTACTTTCTCGCGGTTTATAGAGATCGAGTTTTCGTTTAAAGCTCTTCTCGCTTCTCCGTTTGATTTCATAAAACCCGATTTAGCATTTAAAACATCTACAATATCAATTCCGTTCTTTAGTTCATCCATAGCAATTTCAGCTTGTGGAACGCCGTCAAAAACATCTAAAAATGTTTTGGCATCTAAAGCTTTTAAATCTTCTGCTGATGCATTACCAAACAAAATGTTCGATGCTTTTACTGCGTTCTCAAAATCTTCGCGAGAGTGTACCATTACAGTCACTTCTTCGGCTAATGTTTTTTGCAATACGCGTAAATGCGGTGCTTGTTTATGTTCTTCTATCAATGCTTCAATGGTTTCCTTTGATAAAAAAGTGAAAATCTTAATGTATTTTTCAGCATCTTCATCAGAAGTGTTTAACCAATATTGGTAAAATTTATAAGGCGATGTACGTTCGGAATCTAACCAAATGTTTCCGCCTTCCGATTTTCCAAATTTAGTACCATCTGCTTTAGTAATTAAAGGACATGTTAATGCATACGCTTTACCTTGTTCTTTTCTGCGAATTAATTCGGTTCCTGTGGTGATATTTCCCCATTGATCTGAACCGCCCATTTGAAGGGTAGCTTGTTTGTTTTTATATAAATGTAAGAAATCGTACCCTTGTACCAATTGGTAAGTGAATTCTGTAAACGACATCCCGTCGGCAGTTTCGCCATTTAAGCGTTTTTTTACCGAATCTTTTGCCATCATATAATTCACAGTAATATGTTTACCTACGTCGCGAATAAAATCCAAAAATGAAAAATCTTTCATCCAATCGTAGTTGTTTACCATTTCGGCAGCATTGTTTTCAGACGAATCAAAATCTAAAAACTTTGATAACTGCGCTTTTATAGCGTTTTGATTACGCGTTAAAGCGGCTTCGTCTAACAAATTACGTTCATTTGATTTCCCTGAGGGATCGCCTATCATACCTGTAGCTCCACCTACAAGCGCTAAAGGTTTGTGCCCGGCAGCCTGAAAGTGTTTTAACAACATAACGCCCACCAAATGACCTATATGCAATGAATCGGCTGTTGGGTCAATACCCACATACGCAACACGCATCTGCTCCATCAAATGTTCTTCGGTGCCTGGCATTACGTCGTGGAGCATTCCTCTCCAAGTCACTTCTTCAATAAAATTTTTCATTATTATGTATTTTGTGCAAATATAGTGTTTTCATAAAAAAATAAAGCCACAAACTTTGTGACTTTACTTTTATTCTGCTTTATTTCTATAGAGTGGTAGTGTTTTAAGATTTATTACAGGTGATGATTCAGTGTCTGTATCAGGTTTTTCTGCGCGTATTGCTTCTAATTCTTTGCGAAGTCTACTATTTACTGAGTCATAAATGGCAGCGAATGTTTCTGGATTTTTGCGGTAGGCATCTTGCGCTTTTACAAATTGTAAACTATCTAAACCATGCTTTTTTAAAACGCTTTCGTAACTTACTACGTATTGTACTGAATCGCGACGGTTAGAGGTGTTGCGTGCACTTGATGATAGGGTAAGGTCGTAAATTACGTCCACCATTTTGTCTTGGGGAACAACCGCTGTTTCGTTTTGTGAACAACTGCCTAATACGAGCAAAAATAATATAGCAACTATTTGTTTCATCTTTATCTGTTAAATAATAATCGTTGACCCTGTGGTTGCTCGTTGATTTGTCCGTTCTCCATAACTACTTTTCCGTTTAAAATGGTTGAAACGATTTTGCTTGTAAAACCCACACCTTCTAAAGGCGACCATCCACATTGATACAAAATATTGTCTTTAGAAACGATCCATTCTTCACTATTGAGATCAACCAAAGCTAAATCGGCAAAAAAACCTTCTTTTACAAAACCACGTTTTTCGATTTTGAAGAGTAGGGCAGGGTTGTGCATCATTTTTTGAGCGACTTTCTCAATGGATATTTTTCCTTTTTTTGCAAATTCTAACATGGTGATTAAAGAATGTTGAACTAAAGGTCCGCCAGAAGGGGCTTGCATATATTTTTGCGATTTTTCTTCTAATGTGTGGGGTGCGTGATCTGTTGCAATAACATCAATGCGATCATCTAACAAAGCTTCCCAAATTTTTTCTCGATCAGTTGCCGATTTTACTGCCGGATTCCATTTAATAAAGTTGCCTTTTGTGGCATAGTCTTCTTCAGAAAAATACAAATGATGCACACAAACTTCGGCAGTAATCATTTTCTCTTCTAAGGGAATGTCGTTTCTAAATAAACCGGTTTCTATTCCGGTACTAATATGGAAAATATGCAAACGTGCACCTGTTTTTTTTGCCAATTCAATGGCTTTAGAAGATGATTTATAACACGCTTCGGCACTGCGAATAACGGGATGTTGATTTACAGGAATCTCCTCGCCAAATTGCTCTTTTGCTTTTGAAAGATTTTCACGAATGGTTTGCTCGTCTTCGCAATGAACAGCAATAAGCATTTTGGTTGATGAGAAAATCTTTTCTAAGACTTCTTCATTATCAACTAACATATTGCCGGTTGATGAACCCAAAAAGAGTTTTATTCCCGCCACATTGCGAGGGTTGGTTTTTAATACTTCTTCTAAATTATCATTGGTACCACCCATCATAAACGAATAATTGGCAAATGATGTGTTAGCAGCTATTTGGTATTTTTCTTCTAAAATTTCTTGAGTTACTGCGTTAGGTACCGTATTAGGCTGTTCAATAAACGAAGTTACTCCACCGGCAATTGCAGCTTTTGATTCGCTGGCAATACACCCCTTGTGAGTTAATCCAGGTTCGCGAAAATGCACCTGATCATCAATCACTCCGGGAAAAATATGTAGTCCCGTAGCATCAATAACCTTATCTGCTGCACAATTTATTTCATCGGAAATTTTACTAATACTATCATTTTCAATAAATAGATCAGCTTTAAAAACTTTTCCTTCGTTAACTATGGTTCCGTTTTTAATTAAAAGAGTACTCATTTATAATTGGTTAAATAGTTTTTTAAATCGTAATTGCAACACGCCCAAAACAGCTTCTTTAATGATGCCACCAGACATTTTAGATTTTCCTTTGGTGCGATCTGTAAAAATAATGGGTACCTCTACTAACTTAAATTTCTTAGAAAAAGCTCGGTACTTCATTTCGATCTGAAAGGCATATCCTACAAATTTAATCTTTTCTAAATTGATTTGCTCTAAAACCGATCGATGATAACAAATAAATCCTGCAGTGGTATCCATAATGTGCATTCCCGTGATAAATCGTACATACACGGAAGCAAAATAAGATAACAATACCCTGCTTAATGGCCAGTTAACTACATTAACGCCTTTTACATAACGCGAACCAATAGCAACATGAGCACCATTTTTACAAACGTGTAAAAGTCGGGGTAAATCGTTGGGATTGTGCGAAAAATCGGCATCCATTTCAAAAATATATTCGTAATTGTGTTTTAGTGCCCAATTAAAACCTGCTACGTATGCGGTGCCCAAGCCGTTTTTCTTTAAACGTTTTTTTAAGAAAATTCTGTCGGGAAATTCTTGGGCTACTTGCAATACTTTTTCTGAAGTTCCATCGGGTGAATTGTCATCAACCACCAAAACATCAAACGGTGTATCTAAATCCATAACGGCATAAAGAATCTCCTCGATGTTTTCGATTTCGTTAAAAGTTGGTATTACAACGATATTTTGCTTCATAAAAAAAGATATTGGCAAATGTAACTTTTTTATTATGTAGTTTTCTTAATAAAATTAGAAGGTTTTTTTCGATATAAAATTACTAATTTTACCCCCGTTATGGAAATAGATTTTTTAAACCGATATAATTATTCATTCGATTGGGCTACCGTTCTTTTCGTTTTAACCTTTGCAACCATTGTGGTTACACGACTTACATTTGCCCGTAGGTTTGAAGATTTTATTAAATTAGCGGTTTCTAATAAATACCTCTCTACTTATCGTGATACTAACAATCTAAAAAGTGGCTTTACTATTAGTATGTTTTTTGTGCAAATGGTTTCGCTTAGTTTGTTTGTGCATTATTTCATCAGTTTAACTGGCTTTACAGCCTTGCACAGTTTTTCAACCTACTTGCGAATACTTAGTATACTTATGTTTTTTGTGTTGGTAAAGTATTTTTTGGAAAAAATTATTGCCGTATGTTTTAATATGGAGGACTTTGCCGAACAATACAATCTTTTAAAAGTAAGTTACAGATCTTTTTTAGGGTTGTTGCTTTTTCCTATAGTTGCCATCTTGTTTTACAATACATTTCAATATCCTTATTTTATATGGGCTGTTGTAGGTTTATTTGTTTTGTTTAACATTGTTTTATATGGCTTACTCTTAAAAAATTATCAAAAAGTATTTAGCAAGTTTTTGTTTTATTTTATTTTGTATCTTTGCACCTTTGAAATAGCACCTTATGTTATCTTATATCATTGGTTTGTTGTTTCTAAATCATAAAGTAAAATACCTATGAAAGTTAAATCAATTTTGGTGTCACAACCAGAGCCTAAAGTAGAGAATTCACCTTATTTCGATCTACAACAGAAATATAAAATAAAAATTGACTTTAGACCTTTCATTCATGTAGAAGGTGTAGAAGCCAAAGAAGTGCGTCAACAAAAAATTGACTTGGCAAATTTTACTTCTATCATACTTACCAGTAAAAATTCTATTGACCATTACTTTCGTTTAGCAGACGAAATGCGCTTTAAGGTGCCCGAAACCATGAAATATTTTTGTCAGTCTGAAGCTATTGCTTATTATCTGCAAAAATATGTGGTGTACCGCAAACGTAAAATTTATGTAGGTCAGAAAGATTTTGCCGATTTATCGCCTTTAATCAAAAAGTTTAAAGATGAAAAATTTTTATTAGCGGCATCAGATAAATTAAACGATGATGTGCCACAAACACTTAACAGTTTAGGTGTAAATTGGACACAAGGGATCTTTTTCCGAACAGCTATGAGCGATTTATCCGATTTACGCGATGTAAAATACGATGTTTTATGCTTTTTTAGTCCAACAGGAATTAATTCACTGTTTAAAAACTTTCCTGATTTTGTACAAGATAATACACGTATTGCCGTATTTGGAGGCACAACTAAGAAAGAAGCAGAAGATTGTGGTTTGCGTGTAGATATTATGGCACCCACGCCCGAAGCGCCCTCTATGACTATGGCGTTAGACCAATACATTGCAAAGGCAAATAAATAATATAAAGTCCCGATTAGGGACTTTTTTTATTGCAATTTAGAACCAGTATTAAGGTTATCAGGTAGTTATTTTGTAATTTTGTAGGGCAAAACTAACAACATAATGATCGATTTTATATATCAGGATCCTTATCCTATAGAAAAAGACGATACGGCGTATCGCAAACTGACTTCAGATTACGTAAAAATTGAAAAATTAGGAAACAGAGAAATTTTAACGGTAGACCCTAAAGGATTGGAACTATTGGCAGAAGTTGCGATGACCGATGTTTCTTTTATGTTACGTACGTCGCACTTAGAAAAACTACGCGCTATTATAGACGATCCAGAAGCTACTGACAACGACCGATTTGTGGCGTATAATTTACTACAAAATGCCGCTGTAGCAGCTAAAGGCGAGTTGCCTTCGTGTCAAGATACAGGAACGGCAATTGTGATGGCTAAAAAAGGGGAAAATGTTTTTACGGGAAGTAATGATGCCCAAGCGTTGTCGAAAGGAATTTTTAATACCTACATCAATAAAAACTTACGTTATTCTCAGATCGTACCTATTTCAATGTTCGAAGAGAAAAACTCGGGTTCAAACTTACCGGCGCAAATTGATATTTACGCTACTGAAGGAAAAAAATACGAATTTTTATTCTTAGCAAAAGGCGGAGGATCGGCAAACAAAACGTTTTTATATCAGCAAACCAAATCGTTATTAAACGAAAAATCGTTAGAGAAATTCGTTCGTGAAAAAATCATGGATTTAGGTACGGCAGCTTGTCCACCTTATCACTTGGCTTTAGTAATTGGAGGAACTTCAGCCGAAGCCAATTTGGCAACAGTAAAAAAAGCCTCTGCGGGTTATTACGACCATTTGCCAACTACAGGAAACATGGCAGGGCAAGCATTTCGTGATTTGGAATGGGAAGAACGTGTGAAACAAATTTGCCAGGAATCGGGAGTTGGAGCGCAATTTGGAGGTAAATACTTAGTTCACGATGTACGAGTAATCCGTTTACCTCGTCACGCAGCATCTTGCCCGGTTGGATTAGGTGTATCTTGTTCTGCTGATAGAAATATCAAAGGGAAAATTACCGAAGAAGGAATTTTTGTTGAGCAATTAGAAACGAATCCTGCTCGTTTGTTACCAGAAAAGGCTCCACATTTAGAAGCACCTGTTTCTATTGATTTGGATCAGCCAATGGAAAACATTTTAGCTGAATTAACCAAACATCCAATCAAAACTCGATTAATGTTAAACGGAACAGTGATTGTTGCTCGAGATATCGCTCATGCGAAAATCAAAGAAATGTTGGATAACGGCGAACCGATGCCCGAATATTTTAAAAATCACCCGGTTTATTATGCCGGACCTGCTAAAACACCAGACGGAATGCCTTCAGGATCTTTCGGTCCAACAACCGCAGGGCGTATGGATAGTTACGTAGATCAATTCCAAGCAGCAGGCGGATCTATGATTATGCTGGCAAAAGGAAACCGTTCACAACAAGTAACTGATGCCTGTGCAAAACACGGAGGATTCTATTTAGGATCTATTGGTGGACCAGCAGCTATTTTGGCACAAGATAATATTTTGAGTGTAGAAGTAGTTGATTTCCCTGAATTGGGAATGGAAGCCGTTCGTAAAATTACCGTAAAAGATTTCCCTGCGTTCATTATTACTGATGATAAAGGAAACGATTTCTTTCAGAATTTGTAACAAGCTCTAAGCTTTAAGTCATAAGCTCTATAAGGTGTAAAACTTTATAGAGCTTTTTTTTGAGGTATGTTACCCTGAACTTGTTTAAATATCTCACACAAACAA
>JAHAYQ010000088.1 GCA_018384465.1 Myroides sp.
GTGTTTAGTAATTTGTGTTGATAACGAAACATGATTATACACTTTTTTTATTGATAAATTTCTATCTTAATAAGTGTTGATAACTGTGTTTAAAATGTGCATGTTTCGTTAATTATTTTCAATAAGATTTTATGTTTTCCACAGTTATTTTTCGCCTTACATATTTTAAGTAAATATTAAAACAATATTTATTTAAAGTTATGCACACTTATTAACATAGGTTATGAATAACATTTATATACTTATAAACAGTATATTTAAAACCTAAAAAATATAAGTCTAATTTATGAAAAAAGTATTGATTATCTGTTGTTTATTTATTGTAAACATGGCAGTAGCACAGAAATTTAAAGTTACAGAAGGATCTTTTAAAAACCTTAAAGGTATTGCAACCTATGATTTGGTGTTTGATTACGAAAATTTAAAGGTTGATAAATTTGATACCGAAGAAGATTTCTTAAAAGACAAAATGGCGAAACGAGAAGAAAAGGGAACCGACGAAGATTTTAAAAAATCGTGGTTTTCTGATCGTGCTGATCGTTATGAACCTAAGTTTATTGAATCGTTTAATAAACGCTTTAAAAAGGGCGAAATAAGCGTTGATAAAAACAATACGGCTGCAAACTATATCATGCATATTAAAACTACGTGGATTTATCCGGGTTATAATGTGGGAGTTATGCGTCAGCCTGCTAAAATAAATGCGACGGTAACAGTTTATGAGAAAGCTAATCCAACGAATGTACTTTTTAAAGGCGATATATCAAAAGTATTAGGTAATGGTGCTGCAGGTTTTGATTATAATTCGGGTTACCGTATATCTGAAGCTTATGCCCTATTAGCTAAAATATTAACAAAAAACATAAAATAATAAAATGGATTCCTACTCGGAATCCATTTTATTTTCTTTAATCATGTACGCCATATTTTTTACGATGTTATGGTGTTTTGTTACAAACGGATTTTCTTTATTCCAGACGTAACCGGCTAAAACTGCGCAAATTTTTCTTTTTACATCGGGGTTTTCAGGTTGATGGTAAAACAATGTTTGTAAATTACCCGTGTACCATTCTTTTACATACGTTGTAAAAACTTCAATTCCGTACTGCATATATTCGGCATATTCTTTTTCCCAATCGATCTGTTCGCCGTTAATTTGTCGGAAGGCTAATTTTGCAGCCAATATACCCGATTCTGTTGCAAAACAAACACCTGATGAAAAAACAGGATCCAAAAACTCGGTACTGTTTCCTGTTAGTGCATATCCTTCGCCATAAAATTGCGAAACCGCTACCGAGTAATTACTCAATTTTTTAGGTTCAAATTCAAATGCAAGGTCTTTAAAACGATCTTTGTAATAATCAGACGATGCAATGGCTTTTTGCAAAGCTTCGGTGGTATCGTTCGTTGCAGATAAATTTTCTATATAAGCTGTAGGACCAACAATACCTATACTTGTAGATCCATTAGAAAAAGGAATCACCCATAACCATACTTCGGTTTCTAAAATATCGAAAGAAATAAGTGTTTTATCGTTGCCTTGATTTTGTCGGTGTATATCTTTCACATGACTGAATATAGCCGAATGCGGATCTAAATTTGAAGGAAGTTCCAACTTTAATTGTCGAGGCAATACTCTGCCGTAACCGCTGCAATCAATAACAAATTTAGCGTGTATGTTTGAAAGGTTTCCTTCTTTATCCTTTACGGTGGTTACCGAATTGGTACCATTAAAAACTACTTCCATCACTTCGGTTTCAAAAGCAATATCTACTCCTTTACGTTGTAGTTCATCGGTCATGGCCTTATCAAAATCGGCACGAGGCACTTGCCATGTCCAATCCCAGCCTTCACCAAATTTGTTACTAAAATCGAATACACAATCTTGTTCTCCTCTAATAAATCGGGCACCAGGTTTTTTTTCAAAACCGTAGCTGTTAAGCGTTTCAAAAAGTCCGGCTTCATCAAAATGATCCATTACACGTGGTATAAGGCTCTCTCCTACTACTATTCTTGGAAATTTTTGTTTTTCTACTACTTTAATTTTTGCACCTTGTTTATGTAAATATCCAGCAGCAACACTTCCGCTTGGTCCCGCACCTATAATTAAAATATCAACATTTTCTGTATTCATGTGAAATTAAATAGTTTAAAATTATATTTTTGCCATAGCAAATGTTGATTCAAATTTAAAAGAAAATCACTCATTTAAACCATTTTAAACAATAATTTTAATGAAACTTATTAAAGATTATTTATCCTTAAACGATTTTTCTGCTGTTATTTTTAATAATGAAAAAGTATCGTTAGATCAATTATTGGTGGAACGTGTAACTAAAAGTTTTCACTTTTTAGAGAAATTTTCTGCCAACAAAGTTATTTATGGGGTAAATACAGGTTTCGGTCCTATGGCGCAATACCGT
Organism: Myroides sp.; assembly: GCA_018384465.1. Taxonomy (GTDB): domain Bacteria; phylum Bacteroidota; class Bacteroidia; order Flavobacteriales; family Flavobacteriaceae; genus Flavobacterium. Next base: position 2,424 of record JAHAYQ010000088.1, read on the forward strand.
ATTCAGCCACAAGACCAGTTGCAGTTGCAATACAACTTAATTCGCAGTCACGCCTCGGGTACCGGTAATCCGTTATCGCCTATTCATGTAAAAGCGGCAATTTTAGCTCGATTAAATACATTGGCGTTAGGAAAATCGGGCGTTAATATTTCGGTTATAGAATTAATGAAAGAATTAATCAACCGCGATATTACTCCGTTAATTTTTGCGCATGGTGGTGTAGGTGCAAGTGGCGATTTGGTGCAGCTGGCACATTTGGCATTGATTTTAATTGGTGAAGGGGAAGTTTTTTATAAAGGCGAACGCAGAACAACCCAAGAAGTTTTTGAACTAGAAGGTTTGCAACCCATTGAAGTGAAAATTCGCGAAGGTTTAGGTTTGATGAACGGTACGTCGGTAATGACGGGGATTGGAATTGTGAATGTATTGTTGGCAGATAAATTAGTTGATTTATCGGTACAAGCATCGTGCATGATAAATGAATTGGTACAAGCGTATGACGATCATTTATCAGAAGAACTGAACAATGCAAAATTACACTACGGACAGCAGATTATTGCTAAAAAAATGCGTAATCATTTACAAAATAGTGAATTAACAAGAAACCGACAAGAACATTTGTACAGCGGTGAAAATACCGAGGAAATTTTCAAGGAAAAAGTGCAAGAATATTATTCTATTCGCTGTGTACCACAAATTTTAGGTCCTATTTACGATACCGTTTTATCGGTTAAAGATATTTTAGAAAAAGAGATCAATTCGGCGAACGACAATCCAATAATCGATGTAGAAACCGAACAGGTATATCACGGCGGAAATTTCCATGGCGATTATGTTTCGTTAGAAATGGATAAATTAAAATTAGTTGTAACCAAAGTTTCCATGTTGGCAGAACGCCAGTTAAACTATTTGTTAAACGCAAAAATCAACGAAATTTTACCTCCGTTTGTCAATTTAGGCAAATTAGGCTTTAACTTTGGTATGCAGGGTGTACAGTTTACGGCAACATCAACAACAGCCGAAAATCAGGCGTTATCAACATCAATGTACGTGCACAGTATCCCAAACAACAACGACAATCAGGATATTGTAAGTATGGGTACCAATGCAGCGGTAATTTGCAGCAACGTGATCGAAAATACGTTTGAAGTATTGGCAATTGAATTCATTACCATTATTCAGGCAATAGAATTTGTAAAATGTCAAGATAAATTAAGTACATCATCTAAAAAAATGTACGATGATTTAAGAGCAATTGTACCTGTTTTTACTGAAGATATGGTAATGTATCCTTATGTACAAAAGGTAAAAGAATTTTTAAAGGGATAACTATGACAAAAAAATACGCTTTAGTTACAGGTGGATCTCGTGGAATTGGAAAAGCCATTGTTTTAAAATTGGCAAAAGATTTGCAGTACCATGTATTGATTAATTACCAATCGAATGAACAAGCTGCGTTAGAAACCCTACAAATGGTTGAAAAGGAAGGTGGATCTGCCGAAATTATAAAATTTAATGTAGCTAGTTTTGAAGATACACAAGCTGCTTTAAACAATTGGAAACAAGCTAATGAAGGCGCCGTTATGGAAGTTATTGTAAACAATGCAGGTATCACGCGCGATGGTTTGTTTATGTGGATGCAACCTAACGATTGGAAAAGTGTTATTGATACCAGTTTAAACGGTTTTTACAACGTAACCAATTTCTTTATTCAGGAAATGTTGCGCAACAAATACGGAAGAATCATTAATATGGTATCTGTTTCTGGTGTAAAAGGTACACCCGGACAAACCAATTATTCGGCAGCAAAAGGAGCTATTGTAGCGGCTACCAAAGCGTTGGCGCAAGAAGTAGCTAAACGTAAAATTACCGTAAATGCGGTGGCTCCGGGTTTTATTAAAACCGATATGACCGCCGATTTAGATGAAAAAGAATTAGTAAAAATGATTCCTGCTAACCGTTTTGGCGAAGCCGAAGAAGTAGCCGATTTAGTCGCTTTTTTAGCATCAAAAAAATCGGGTTATATTACAGGAGAAATTATTAATATTAACGGAGGAATTTATTCATAATGAATAACAGAGTGGTGATAACCGGTATGGGAATTTATTCGTGTATCGGAACCAATTTACAAGAAGTTAAACAATCGTTATACGAAGGAAAATCAGGCATTGTGTTCGATGAAGAACGCAAAGAATACGGTTTTCGTTCGGCATTAACAGGTAAAGTGCCATCGCCCGATTTAAAACCATTTTTAAGTCGCAGGCAACGTATTACTATAGGCGAAGAAACCGAATATGCCTATGTAGCCACCATGGAGGCTTTACAAAATGCAGGTATTGAATTAGACGATTTCAACAAGGGTGAAATTGGCTTGATTTACGGAAATGACAGCGTTTCTAAAGCTATTATTGAAGCTACCGATATTGTTCGAGAAAAAAAAGACACCGCTTTAATTGGTTCGGGAGCCATTTTTAAGTCGATGAATTCTACCGTAACCATGAATTTATCAACCATATTTAACATTACCGGCATCAATATGACCATTAGTGCGGCTTGTGCCAGCGGATCGCATGCGATTGGTTTGGGGTATATGATGATTAAAAACGGTTTGCAAGATTTGGTTATTTGCGGTGGTGCACAGGAAATCAATAAATACGGTATGGC
>JAHAYQ010000102.1 GCA_018384465.1 Myroides sp.
ACGAAGGTTCAGCTTATGATTTCACCGAAAAGGTACGTGCTTTTACGCTAGCCGATTTTGAAGAAATGATGGATAAAGCAGGTATATTTCTTTTAGACACCTTTGGGAATTACAAGTTACAAAAATACCACAGTAAAGAATCAGACCGTTTAATAATGATCTTTAAGTAGTGATGAGCACTTATATACTTCCTTTTATATCTGTTGTTTTAGGATATATTGTTGCCATACTAATTAAACCGGGTAACAAAAAAAATATTAAGTTGCTATTGGCTTTCAGTGGTGCATTTTTACTTACAATGACGGTTTCACACCTATTGCCTGAGGTGTATGCGTATGTTATAGAAAACAAACATATAGCAGCTGATGCTGTTGCTGCGGCAGAGACACATTTGCATCATGATCACCATCACACGCACCTACTAACTACCGATGATCATTCGCATTCACATGACCATAAGGCAATGAAAACTATTGGTCTTTTTATTATGTTGGGTATTGTTTTCCAAATTATATTGGAATATTTTTCAAAAGGTGCTGAACACGGACACGTTCATATACACGAAAAAATGACCCGATTGCCTTGGTTACTATTTGGTAGTTTGTGTTTACATGCTTTGTTTGAAGGGATGCCTATTAGTCAACACCAACATTTAGCTTGGGCCATAGCGGTACATCACTTCCCTATTGCAATTATTTTGACCTTATTTTTCTTACATGCAGAACTAAGTAAAAGATTCATCTTTTTATTTATGATGATTTTTGCTTGCATGACTCCATTAGGCACTTATTTATCGGTTAGTTTGTCGTTTTTAACAAACTATTATGTACCTATATCGGCTTTTGTAATTGGTATTCTATTTCATATTTCTTCTACCATTATTTTTGAAAGTAGTGAAGGACATAAATTTAATTTAGCCAAATTATTAGTAATTTTAATAGGAATAGCATTAGGTTTCTTAATATAAAAAATCCCGACGTTGTCGGGATTTCTGATTAATATGCCTTTGCAAACAACACTCTTTTAGTTGAAGGCTTGCCTGTAAGAATACAAACTCCGTCTTCATCTGGCTGATCCATAGGAATACAGCGAATGGTTGCTTTGGTAAGATCCTTAATTTTTTCTTCGGTTTCTGGCGTACCATCCCAATGCGCTAATAAAAATCCACCTTTGGTTTCTAAAACCTCCTTAAACTCTTCAAACGAATTTACTTCGGTAGTATGTTCTTTTCGATGGTTAATTGCTTTTGTGAATAAATTTTCTTGAATATCGTTCAATAAGTTTTCAATATGATCAATTACCGAACTTTCATCCACAATTTCTTTAGACAATAAGTCGCGACGAGCTACTTCAAAAGTACCGTTTTCTAAATCCTTAGGTCCAATAGCAATACGGACTGGCACCCCTTTTAATTCCCATTCGGCAAATTTAAAGCCAGGTTTTTGTGTATCACGATCGTCGTATTTAACAGTAATTCCTTTTTTCTTTAGAGCCGCAATAAGTTCATCTGCTTTTTGTCCTATTTGTTGTAACTGCTCGTCGGTTCTGTGAATAGGAACAATTACTACCTGAATTGGAGCTAATTTTGGAGGCAAAACCAATCCGTTATCATCGGAATGCGTCATAATCAGCGCACCCATTAAACGAGTTGAAACGCCCCATGAGGTTGCCCAAACATACTCTTGTTTTCCTTCTTTATTAGTAAATTTCACATCGAAAGCCTTGGCAAAATTCTGACCCAAAAAGTGAGAAGTTCCAGCTTGTAAGGCTTTACCATCTTGCATTAATGCTTCAATGGTATACGTATCATCGGCACCAGCAAAACGCTCACTTTCGGTTTTATATCCTTTTACAACAGGTATTCCCATGATGTTTTCTACCACATCTACATACACATCTTGCATTTTTCTAGCTTCTATTAAAGCCTCTTCCTTGGTAGCATGTGCTGTATGACCCTCTTGCCATAAAAATTCGGCTGTTCTTAAAAATAAGCGTGTACGCATTTCCCAACGCACCACATTTGCCCATTGATTGATTAAAATAGGAAGATCTCTGTACGATTGTATCCAGCCTTTATAAGTACTCCAAATAATCGCTTCAGATGTAGGACGCACAATAAGTTCTTCTTCTAATTTCGCTTCAGGATCAACCATAAGTTTTCCTGGATTTTCAGGATCGTTTTTTAATCTGTAATGAGTTACAATGGCGCATTCTTTAGCAAAACCTTCGGCGTTTTTTTCTTCCGCTTCAAATAAACTTTTGGGCACAAATAAAGGGAAATATGCGTTGCTATGACCTGTATCTTTGAAACGTTGATCTAATTCTCCTTGTAACTTTTCCCAAATAGCATATCCGTACGGTTTAATTACCATACAGCCGCGAACTCCTGAATTTTCAGCTAAATCTGCCTTGACAACCAGTTCGTTATACCATTTTGAATAATCTTCTGCTCTAGTAGTTATATTCTTGCTCATTTTTAGTATATTGGTACATTATTTGATAATATAATATTAACATATTATTTTGTACAAATCTAGTTAAATTTGTGGTGTTCAACAATAAAAACTTTTATATATGCTACTTACTATATTTCATAAGTCACGTTTAATACCTTTTGGTATGTTAGCTGTAGCAGGAATTACTTTTAGTTCTTGTTCTAGTTTAAGCCAACAAGCTTACGACGTAGATGGTATTTACAACAACAGTAAAATTGTTGTGGAAGATACGCACGAAAAAAGCGCTTACTACACTGAATATTTTAAAGAATTAGAAGGTCAAAATGACGAGTTTTTTACCGACATTGATAATTACTCTTCTAATTACCAAGCCAATGGCGGCTGGGGAGATACTACAACAGAAACAACGATACTATACAATGACCTCTATTCCAATTGGGGGTGGGGCTATCCTTATGGCGGTTGGTATAGTTCTTATTGGGGCTTAGGCTTTGGTTGGAGTGGTTATTGGGGATACCCATATTATTACGGATATGGTTGGGGACATCCTTATTACGGATACGGCTGGGGATACCCTTATTACAGCTACCGTAATGTTTCAAGAAGCAACAGCTATAGAAACATGAATTCACGTATAATGCGTACAACTTCTAATAGATTATCAACCAACAATACACGTACCCTGCAGCGAAATGCGATCAATAATAGTCGTTTAAATACTAACAAAACATTTGCTAGAGAAGCATCGACTGTGACTAGGATGAATGCTGCCCAAAATCAAATGCAACGTAGAAGTGACAATTCATTTGATACTAGTAGAAGATCTGAACAATTCAATAATAGATCAAGCTCAAATAGAGTAAATAACAATCGTGTAAATACAAACCGAGTTCAAAGAAACACTACAACACGCCCTACTTCAACCCCATCAAGTACACGTATGAACAGTGGTGGTAGTTTTGGCGGATCAAGAAGCTCTGGAAGTATGGGTGGAGGAATGCGCTCTGGTGGAGGTCGTAGATAATTGTAAAATGATAAGTTAAATATTATGAAAAGAATATATATACCAATCCTTGTTTTTTGTTGTTTTATACAAACACACGATCAAGAATTGAACCCAACTTATGCCATAAAAATCTGATCACAACAAGTAAATGGTTCTGCCCGTTTTAATGCTATGGGTGGAGCTTTTGGAGCATTAGGTGGCGATGTTTCCGCCCTACAAATCAATCCGGCTGGATCTGCCTTGTACAATTACAACCATTTTAGTTTTACAGGTAATTTACAAATTCAAAAAAACAAATCAATTTTCGAAAACAACTCTTCAAACGCAAAAGAAAGCGATCTGAATTTATCCAACTTTGGTGCTATTTTCGTAATTGATTCTAAAAATCAAGATCAAGCATTAAAAAAAGTAACAATAGGTTTGGGTTATCATACAAATGCCCGTTTTAACGACCGTTATTTTTCAAGTGGTATCACTAACCAATCGGTTACTAACTATTTTTTAGATCATGCTAATTATGGATACAATGGTAGCAGCGTGCCTTTAGATTTGGTTCAAACCTTAGAAGGCGAAACTTATGGTGATCTTTACGACTATTTAAACGGTGTACCTAACGGATTTTCAGCTCAACAAGCCATGTTGGCTTACCAAGGATTCTTAATTAATGATTTGGCTGACGGATTTGTTTTAAATGGTTCTGGCAACAGCTTTTACCAAGAAAACGAAACATATGTCACTGGCTTTAACAATCAATTAACTGCCAATGCAGGATTCGATTTTAATAAGAAACTTTATTTGGGTGCTAACTTAAACGTGCATTTTATTGATTACCTTACCTCTTCAGCCATTTACGAAGAAAATTTATCACCTGTTAATGAAGGTTACAAAGAATTGCTATTTAATAACCAAAGTTATACATATGGTTCTGGATTTTCGTTTAATGTAGGTGGAATTTTTAAAGCTACTGAAGCCTTTAGAATAGGTGCCTCATACCAATCACCTACTTGGATGGGGTTACAAGATGAATTTTCTCAACGTTTGGAAACCAACATTATAATGGATGGTTCGTTAGAATATTTCAATATCGATCCTAATTTAGTAACGCTTTATAACAAATATAAAGTGATTAATCCAGGATCTTTCACCGGAAGTTTAGCTTATGTATTTGGTTCCAACGGATTAATCAGTATAGATTATACTAGAAAAGATTATAGCACTACCAAATACAAAGCCAATGGAGAAGATTTTTCTGTTATAAACGATTATTACAAAACAAATTTACAGGCAACTAATGAATTTAGATTAGGCGGTGAATATCGTATAAACAACGTAAGTTTACGTGCGGGTTACCGCTTTGCTGATAGTCCGTACAAAAACAAAGAAGTTATGGGCGATTTAACAAGTTACAGCGGTGGTATTGGTTATAGTTTTGGCGCATCGCGTTTAGATCTGGGCTATCAGTTCTGGAATCAAGATTCACAACACCGAATGATTAGCTCTGGAACTACTAATGTTTCAAACATTCAATCAAAAAATCATCAAATTAGTTTAACATATTCAGCAAGTTTTTAAAAACTTAATAACATAAAAATATAGAATCCTTGTATGTAAACTATGCAAGGATTCTTTTTATTTGTACCTTTGCAAAAAATTTAGATAATGAAAACATTACATAAGCTTTTTGTAGCAAGTAGCATAATAATTGCATCGTTAAGTACCCAAGCACAAGAAGTTACACCGAATTTATATACTGCCAACAATAAAGGTAAATTTTACATTTATTGGGGTGCTAACAGAGGGTATTATTCATCATCGGATATTCATTTTAAAGGAGATGATTTCGATTTTACCGTTCATAATGCTACCGCACATGACAAACCAAAGGGTTGGCATATTGATCACATAAACCCTACCCGTATGACGATTCCACAAACCAATTTTAGATTGGGTTATTTTGTGAATGATAAATACAGTATTTCATTTGGTTTTGACCACATGAAATATGTGCTTACACAAGACCAAGAGGCAATTGTTTCCGGGCACTACCCTGACCCGGGCACTTATGGTGAATTACTTGAAAATGGAAACACCAAATTGACAAAGAATTTTTTAATGTTTGAGCATACCGATGGGTTAAACTACGTTAATTTAGAGGTTGCACGTCATCACGATTTTTCTAATTTGGTGGGTATTTACAATACCGATACGTTTCAATTTAACGCTTT
>JAHAYQ010000111.1 GCA_018384465.1 Myroides sp.
GGGAAGCGGTTTAGTACCTACGCTTGAACGTCGATACTGATGGACCTACCATCATCTTCTATACAGCACGGATAAAGCAAGCTTTATCCTTCACAGCACACCTTGGCTAAATGCGGGGTTATACTTCGACAAGCTCAGCACGGCGCGTGTTAAGTTGAACTTTTATGCTTATTAAGTCGCCAAAAGCCAATTTTACTGGCTTTAGTCTGAAATGCAAAATATTCCAAGCTGTATTATTAGTAAGTCTCAAAATGTAATCCGCAATTATTTCCCATACTTTACGCTTAAATTCAAATATAAATCTTAAATTTACGATAGTATCAAATGATAGTATCGTAATATGAAACCACCTTACGAAATAACGGCAGCTATTTTAAAATTTATCACTTCTATCTCATTAAAAATTGGAGAAGTCAATGCAAAATATTTAATTAAAACCAATCCCACTTTAAGAAAGCAAAATCAAATTAAAACCATTCATTCTTCATTAAGTATTGAAGGAAACACATTGACTGAAGAACAAATTACAGCGATAATAGAAAACAAAAGAGTTGTTGGTCCTGAAAAAGATATTCTTGAAGTTCTAAATGCTTTAGAGGTTTACAAAAACATTAATAAGCTTAAACCCGAAAGTGAAAAAGATTTTCTAAAAGCTCATAAATTATTGTTGCAAAAATTAATCAATGAGCCGGGAAAATATAGAAAACAAAGTGTTGGAATTGTAAAAGGTTCAAAAGTGGAACATATTGCTCCACCTTTTGAGAACGTACCTTATTTGATGAAAGATTTATTTGAATATCTGAAAGACAAGAATGAATTAACTTTAATTAAAAGTTGTGTTTTTCATTATGAAATGGAATTCATTCATCCTTTTCTAGATGGGAATGGAAGAATGGGAAGATTGTGGCAAACTTTAATTTTAATGCAAGATTATCCTATTTTTGAGTTTTTACCATTTGAAACCTTGATTTCAAAAAATCAGAAAGAATATTATAACGCTTTATCCATTTCTGATAAAGAAGGAAAATCTACAAAATTCATTGAGTATATGTTAAAGATTATTGAAAGCTCTTTATCTGAATTGCTAGAAAATTCTACGAGAAAACTCAACGATAAAGAGAGAGTTCAACTATTCTTAGAAAACAATGAAAATGTATTTAGTCGTAAAGATTATATGAATTATTTTAAGGATATTTCATCTGCTACGGCAAGTCGTGATTTAAAGAATGCGGTAGAAAATGGAATTATTTCAAAAACGGGAGATAAGAAAACAACAACTTACAAGAAAAATTAATTCTGCGTAACATTAGTGCTTATTTCGAAACTCCAATTTCCAGAGCATAAACATACAATATTTCTATTAAACAGTTTAAACACAAAACCCTTTCGCAATAATGTGAAAGGGTTTGTTGGTCTTTTATGACTCTTTAAAACTTATTCTTTCGTTACAATTTGTATTGTTTCGCGATTAACTTGCTTTAATAAAACAGTTTTATTTTCGATAACTTTTTGTGCCGATGTATCGTTGAAATGACGAATAGTGTACAGCGATACGTTTTCGTTATACGTAATATTAAAGTTATTAGATAAATGTTCAGAGATATGGTTAAAATGGTTGAACTTATCATCTACACAAACCGTAAAACTAATTGCCGAGTTTTGTATAACATTTACTTTAATATGCTGTTCGGCAAAAAGTTTAAATATTTCACTCACTTGATCTTCCATGATAAACGAAAAATCTTTAGACGAAATAGAAAGCAATAATTGGTTTTTCTTTACAATAAAACACGAAACAGCAGGTTCTAAATCGGCACCTTTAGAAACAGTGGTACCTGACAAGGTTGGGTTTACAAACGATTTTACATACAACGGAATTTCTTTGCGTTGTAACGGTTGTAACGTTTTAGGATGGATAACCGATGCACCGTAAAAAGCCAATTCAATGGCTTCGCGGTACGAAATATGGTTCAATAAAACAGTGTCTTCAAAATAACGAGGATCAGCGTTTAAAACACCCGGCACATCTTTCCAAATGGTAACGCTTTCGGCATTTAAGCAATAAGCAAATATGGCAGCAGAATAATCAGAACCTTCTCTACCCAAAGTAACTGAAAAATGGTTGGGATCCGATCCAATAAAACCTTGTGTTATATACAGTTTTTTACATTGCAATTGGTTGGTAATATTTTGTTCGGTAGCCTGCCAATCTACCTTGGCATCACGGTAAGTAGTATCTGTTTTAATCAAGTTGCGGGCATCTACCCAAACATTTTCTATATTTTGATCGTTAAAAAAATAGCTTAAAATGGTTGTTGCTACAATTTCACCATACGAAACTACCTGATCGTACACAAAATTATAATTAGGAGATTTGTTATTGTTTAGAAAAAACTCCAATTCACCAAAAAGCACATTCACTTTGTCAAAAATTAAATGACTTTTGTTTTCAAACAAATCGTCTACAATTTCTAAATGATAGTTCTTTATAAATTTGATGGCGTTCTTTAACTCTTCAGGCTTCTTAAAATAAGCGTTTATTACATCTTCTAAGGCGTTGGTTGTCTTGCCCATTGCCGAAGCGATAATTAAACTGTTGTCAAAACCTACGGTTTTTAAAACGTGTAACACGTTGCGAATTGCCTGCGGATCTTTGATCGACGCACCTCCAAATTTAAATACTCTCATTTTTTGCTTTAATAGTAAATTAAGTTCATAATTGATTGAAATTGTTTTGTTTGTTTGATGCAAAAATAAGTCAGTAGGTTTTTACATACAATACTATCCTTTAAAATATTCTAATTCTACTTTTTTTTGTCGATATTTGTACCACTTTTACAACACAATATGGAAGAAAGATATATTACATTAGGTGAATTTATCATAAAAAACCAGAACGATTTTCAGTACACATCTGGCGAATTATCTCGTTTGATGAACTCGATACGTTTGGCTGCAAAAATAGTTGCTAACAAGGTTAATCAAGCTGGTTTAGTGGATATAACGGGTGCTTTTGGAAAAGAAAACATTCAGGGCGAACAACAACAAAAATTGGATGTATACGCGAACGAAGTGTTTATTGAAACCTTGATAAATCGTGAAATTGTTTGTGGAATTGGATCAGAAGAAAATGATGATTTTATTACCGTCTGCGGTGCCGATGGCAAAAACACCAATAAATATGTAGTATTAATGGATCCGTTAGATGGATCTTCTAATATTGATGTAAACGTTTCGGTAGGCACCATTTTTTCAATATACCGTCGTGTTTCTGAAGTTGGAACGCCTGTAACCCAGGCCGATTTTCTTCAAAAAGGAATACATCAGGTAGCAGCCGGCTATGTTATTTATGGATCATCAACCATGTTGGTTTATACCACTGGTAACGGGGTTAATGGTTTCACGTTAGATCCATCGCTGGGAACTTTCTTTTTATCACATCCCAACATGAAAATTGCTGATGACGGAGCAATTTATTCCATTAACGAAGGAAATTTCAATCAGTTTGAAAAAGGAGTTAAAGAGTATATAGCCCACTGTAAGGATAGTAAGTACAGCGGTAGATATATTGGTAGTTTAGTTGCCGATGTACACAGAAACATGTTGAAAGGCGGTATATATATGTATCCTGGAACAGTTTCTAAACCAAACGGTAAGTTGCGCTTGTTGTATGAATGCAATCCGTTTGCTATGATTATTGAACAAGCTGGTGGAAAAGCAACTGACGGACATCAACGTATTTTGGAAATTGAACCTACAGAACTGCATCAACGAGTGCCTATTTTCTGTGGTAGTAAAAATATGGTAGCAAAATTAGAAAGTTATTTATAGTAAAAAGCGAGTTGCATAAAAAGCAACTCGCTTTTTTAATGCTCTACACTCTTTGAAAACCTCAATGATTTTTGTATTTTTGTTATATTAAACTTTAATTCTGGTTATACATCAGCCATTGTTTATTTATAATTATTTTGGTCTTTTATAATTGTTTTTTCACTAATTTTGCACCATATTTTAGTGTTAAAAAAAATATAATTATTTGCTTTTGTGAGAATGGATTCTAACGCAAAATTAAACAAGTACGATAAAGCCTATTTGCGTATTGCAAAAGAATGGGGGCAACTATCATACTGTAAGCGTAGAAAGGTAGGTGCAATTATTGTAAAAGATCGTATGATAATTTCAGACGGTTATAACGGTACACCTTCTGGTTTTGAAAATTGTTGTGAAGACAATGAAGGAATTACCAAATGGTATGTTTTACATGCCGAAGCAAATGCTATTCTTAAAGTGGCAAAATCCACTCAATCATGTAAAGATGCTACGCTATACATAACCATGAGTCCGTGTAAAGATTGTAGTAAGTTAATTCATCAAGCAGGTATTATACGTGTGGTGTACCAAGACAGTTACAAAGATTTGGCTGGAGTAGATTTTTTGAAGAGAGCTGGAGTAGAAGTGATTCAGATAGATGATTTAAGCTCTTTGTTGTATGAATAAGAAAAATTATTTATGGCCTATACTTACTATGGGTTCTTTAGCGGTGGGCATAATTTTGGGCGGATTTTTCACCGAAAACGGCACGCCTTTTTCTGTAAAAGAAGACAAAGGGCGTGTGAAATTAAACAAACTTATTGATTTAATCGAGCAAGAATATGTTGATAATGTAAATACCGATTCTATCATTGATATGACGGTAAATAACATATTAGCTCAATTAGATCCACATTCTATCTATATATCAAAATCAGAATTTGACGAGGTTCAAAATGTAATGAAAGGTTCTTTTGTAGGAATCGGTATTAATTATTACATGTTAAACGATACATTGGCGGTAGTTAAACCTCTGCCGGGTGGCCCGTCAGACAAAGCTGGGTTGCAAGCCGGTGATCGTATTTTATATGCTGAAAAAAAACAGTTATTTAATCAAGGCTTGTCAAGCGATTCTATCATCAACCTTCTAAAAGGAAATGCCGGCACCAAAGCGTTGCTTAAAGTTTACAGAAAAGTAGATAATAAAACCTTTGATGTGGAGATTACACGAGGAGAAGTCCCTTTAAAAAGTGTTGATACAGCTATTACAATCAACGATCATACAGGTTATATTAAAATTAATCGTTTTGCAGAAACTACGTATGCCGAATTTAAAGTTGGCTTAGAAACTTTATTGAAACAGGGCATTAATGAATTGGTGTTAGATTTGCGTGAAAATGGTGGTGGATATATGGAACCTGCTATTCAAATTGCCGACGATTTTTTAAAAGGAAATGAAATCATCGTTAAAACTGTTAACAAGAAAGGAAATGTAAAAATTACAAAAGCCTCGAACAAAGGTTTGTTTACCGACAAGAAATTATACGTTTTAATTAATGAAAATTCAGCATCGGCAAGTGAAATTATTGCAGGTGCAGTGCAAGATAATGATCGAGGAGTTATTGTAGGAAGAAGATCGTACGGAAAAGGATTAGTGCAACGCGAAATGTATTTAGGTGATGGGTCGGCTGTTCGTTTAACTACCGCACGCTATTACACACCTTCTGGCAGATCGATTCAAAAACCTTATTACGATGGCTTAGATGAATATAACAATGATTTAAGTAACCGATTTAAATCAGGCGAGCTGTATTCTAAAGACAGCATTCATTTACCTGATAGCCTAAAATTTAAAACAACCGGCGGACGAATTGTTTTTGGCGGTGGTGGTATAGTGCCCGATGTATTTGTACCTTTAAAGACGCGTCATGGCGAGGATGCTATTCAGTTGTTGATGAAAACAAGTTTGGTTAGTTATTATGTTTTTGAACAGATAGAAAAAGAACGTGAGGCTCTTAAACAAATGTCAGCAGAAGATTTAGCGGCTAAAATTTATGATGACCCTAAGTATTTTAACGATTTGAAAATGCATTTAAAATCAAGTGGTTTAACGTTTAATTTAGAGCGTCATAAAAAGAATATTATGTTTTATTTGGTTGCTGAATATATCCATCAATTACACGACGAAAACGCTTATTAC
>JAHAYQ010000130.1 GCA_018384465.1 Myroides sp.
TATTTTGAGATATTAGAAGCAGAAGAAGAAAAAGAGACTTCGGGTACTGTAAAAAACATTCCATTAAAAGGCGATTTTAATTTAAAAGATGTTTCGTTTGCTTATCCCAACGGTACCAAAGCACTTTTTAATATTGATATGGAAATTAAAGCCAATAAAATTACGGCTTTAGTTGGTTTATCGGGCGCAGGAAAAAGCACTATTATTAATTTATTAGATAAATTTTATCAACCATCATCGGGTGAAATATTATTAGACGGTGTTCCTTTGGAAGACTACGACACGCATTTTTTGAGAGAAAATATTGGATTGGTTTTACAAAAAAATCACATTTTTAACGGATCAATTGCAGATAATATTCGCTATGGAAAAGTAAACGCTACCGATGAAGAAGTAATTGAAGCTGCTAAACAAGCCTATATACACGAGCAAATCATCAAACTACCCGAACAATATCAAACCAAAGCCACAGCACTATCTGGCGGTCAGCAACAACGAATTGCCATTGCACGTATGTTTTTAAAAAATCCACCAATTATTTTCTTAGATGAACCTACTGCAAGTTTAGACGCCATTGCTACCGAACAAATTAAAAACAGTTTAGACGCTATCAAGAAAAATCGTACAGTAGTGATCATTTCGCACAGTATTTCTCAAATTATCGATGCAGATGTAATTTACGCTATGAAAGAAGGTAAAATTGCTGAAGCCGGCGTACATGAAGACATCTATCAACAAAACGGCGTTTATAAAGAAATTTTTGATGCCAGCGCACGTAGTTTAAATATCGAAAAAATTGCCAAGACCTACGAAAGTTAATTTTTTTATTGCTCACATTTTTTTTATTATTTTAGATAAAAATTGTTGTGCATGAAAATATCTAAACCTTTAAAAATCATCGGAATCGTTGTGTGTTCACTACTGATTCTGGCTCTTGTTGGCAACCTAACTATAAATGCGTTAATTAAAAACCAATTACCTAAAATTATTGATGAGCGCAACGACACCGCTTATCAATTAACTTATGATGACATTAATTTTTCTGTATTCAGCAATAGCTTATCAATCGAAAACGCCGAAATTAAACCTAAAGCCAATGTAAATATCAAAAAAGATATTGATTTTTTTGGGAAGGTAGAAAAGATCAGCGTAACGGGAGTAAACTTTTTTGAATTGATAAAAAACAAGAATTTAAAAGCTTTTACTATCTCGATAATTGGACCCGATCTTACCGTTTTACAAACCGAAAAACGAGATACCATACCCACACAATCAAAATTAACTACAATTATAGATATTGATAAAATCAGTGTTCAAAAGGCTCATTTACGAATGATGAATGTGACTAATGATACTTTATTGCACGAATTGTTCAATTTTAATGCCACCATAGATGGTATTCACATGGGCGAGTATACCACTACTAAAGATATACCTTTTACCTATACCGACTATCGCTTTAAAATAGATTCTGTTTATTCGGTGGTAAATGATTTACAATTTGCAAAATCTAATACAATCGAAATTGATAAAGATCATGTTGTTATCAACAACTTTAAATTACTGCCTTATGTAAGTGCTAAAGATTTTCGTTCTAACGAAACCAATTCTAATACTCGTTTATTGGTTGATGTACCTAAGTTAGAATTAAAAAACACCGATTGGGGATACAACAATTTAGACCTATATGTAAAGATTAATGACATTGTAATTGATTCAATGAATGTTCAAATTTTAGATCAAAAAGAAAAAACAGTGTTGCAGCAGGCTAAGAGAGATGCCGAAAAAATCATTCAACCTTTAATTCCATTTCAATTAGATGTAAATGAACTTGCTATTAAAAAATCAACATTCAATTCGTTGGGGATTTTAGATCTACGCAATGTAAACATTAAAGTAAAAGGCATTTCAAATAAAGTAAGTCAGCAATTAGCTATTAAAGAATTTCAATTAAACAATCCACAGTTTGTACAAATCCCTAAGAAAAGAAATACTCCTAAAAACAATCGCACCGGAAAACTAAACGATGTTATAATTATTGATAAAGTCTTGGTAAATGATGCGCATTACCTTTTAAAAGATGCATCGGGTAAAAAAAATCAGTTAACTGTTGATAAATTTAATTTACAATTAAACAATGTGAGAGTAGACGATGCTACCGTGCTTCAAAATGTGCCGTTTACTTATACAGATCCCTTATTAACATCTGGGAAAATCAGCTACGATTCTAAGGGAGATTATAAAATAGAAGTGGCAAATTTAACCGTAAAAGAAAGCAACGCTTCAGTTAAGCAATTTAAAATGATTCCTAAATTATCGCGTAGTCAACACGCCGCTAAATTAAAATATGCACAAGATTATTACAATCTATCGGCAAATTCGTTGCTTCTAAATAATTTTAAGTGGGGATTTGATACAGATAACGAGTTTTTTATTAAATTTCAAGAAGTAGTACTTAACGGAATGGATGCGCAAATTTACAGAGATATTTCGGTACCATTAAATCCTAAAAAAAATCATTTATATAGTTATAGGTTACGTAATTTAGATTTTCCGTTTGAAGTAAATACCTTCAAAATTAAAAATTCTAAACTCACCTATCAAGAGGATTCTAAAACAAGTACCAATCCTGGTAAATTAACTTTCACAAATTTTAACCTTACCGCTGCTAATCTATACAGTGGATACAAACGTAGAACGGGCCCCAAAACACAGATTACGGTTAACACCAAGTTTATGAATCAAGGCGATTTAATAGCAAGTTGGCAGTTTGATATTATGGATCGAACCGAACAATTCAATATCAACGGAAATCTTAAAAATTTCCCTGCTCCGGCAATGAATCCTTTTTTAAAACCCTATCTAAACGTACAAGCTGAAGGAAAAATTGATCACATGGCTTTTAATTTTAGCGGTAATGATACTAAGGCTAATGGAGATTACGCCATGAATTTTAACAGCTTAAAAATGACTCTTTTTAACAAAGAAAATAAAGAGCGTAAATTGTTAACAGCAGCAGCAAATATGGTGGTACGATCGGATACGGACGGACTTAAAAAAACAGAGGTAAATGAAATAGAGAGGCATCAACAAAAATCGTTTTTTAATTTTTTATGGCTTTGTATCATGCAAGGACTTAAACAAACGGTTATTTAAAAATGTCTTACTAAATTTGCAGAAATATTTATACAGATGAAAACAATTGTTATAACAGGTGCAAGCTCAGGAATAGGTTATGCAACGGCAAAAACATTGGCTAAAGGAAATAGACTGATTTTATGTGGCAGACGTTTAGACCGACTTCAACAACTACAAAAAGAATTAGAAGATACTACCAGCATGATTTTACAATTTGATGTAGCTGATAAAGAACAAGTGTTTACAGCCTTTAACAATTTACCGAATGATTGGAAAGCTGTAGATGTTTTAATCAACAATGCAGGAAATGCACACGGTTTATCAAGTTTTCAAGAGGCTGATATAAGCGATTTAGATGCGATGATTGATAGTAATGTAAAAGGATTAATTTATGTTACCAAAGCGTGTTTGCCCTATTTACAAACATCAACAAATGCGCATATTGTAAACCTATCATCTATTGCTGGTAAACAAGCCTATGCTAATGGTGCCACTTATTGCGCATCAAAATGGGCAGTTGAAGCTTTAACAAAAGGCATGAGGATTGATTTTCTACCATTGGGTATAAAAGTTACTTCAGTAGCACCCGGAGCAGTAGAAACGGAATTTTCGTTAGTTCGTTTTAAAGGTGATGAAACTAAAGCAGCCAATGTATATAAAGGTTTTGAACCATTAACAGCTCAAGATATTGCCGAAAATATTGCTTTTGTAATAAACCAACCCAAGCACGTACAAGTTGCAGATGTTACTATATTGCCTAAAGCACAAGGCGATGCTACGAACATATTGAAGTTATAAAATCAATTAAATTTATTACTACTCCAGGGGTGGTATTTTTCCACTTCAGCTTTTAGCTTATGCTTATCTAGATGCAGATACACCTCGGTGGTAGTAATAGATTCGTGCCCTAACATCATTTGAATCGAACGAAGATCGGCACCATTTTCTAATAAATGCGTAGCAAATGAATGGCGTAATGTATGTGGACTGATGCTTTTTTGAATTCCGGCCAAATTTGCCAATTGTTTAATGATGGTAAAAACCATAGCGCGCGTAAGTTGTCCTCCTCTCCTATTTAGAAAAAGAATATCTTCTGCTTCGCTTTTTATTTTTAAAGATGATCTCACTTCTTCAAAATAAAACTGAATTTTATCAATTGCTGACGGTGCAATAGGTACAAAACGCTGTTTAGATCCTTTACCTGTTACCTTAATAAAACCTTCGTTGAAAAACAGATCAGAAACTTTTAATGAAACCAACTCTGAAACTCGTAAACCACAAGAATATAAGGTTTCCACCATTGCTTGATTTCGAATCCCCTCGTTCGTAGTTAAATCATTCATTACCAATAAAGAATCAATTTCGCTAACACTTAAAACAGTTGGTAATTTTCTTGATTGTTTGGGCAACTCAATAAATGTTACTGGATTATTTTCGATGGCATTCTGAAGGATTAAAAAATTGTAAAAGTGATTAAGCCCTGATAAAATACGAGCCTGAGTTGCAGCCGATAAATACTCGGAAACAAAGTATATAAAGCCTCTAACATCATTTTCTTGAACTTTTCTAAGATCAAAATCGCTGCCTAAAAACTGTTGAAATTTATCTAAATCAAATAAATAACTTACGATGGTATTTTCTGCTACACCACGTTCAAGTTTTAAATAGTATTTAAATTGCTCTCTATAATTACTCATAAAAAAACCACCGCTAAACGGTGGTTTAAAATTACTATTTTCTATGATACTAATCAAATTTGTAGCCAACTCCTAATTGGATAACACTATTTTTATTATTAGCGGCTTCATAAGTTAGATTTCCAATTGTATAATCTTCCCCTACTTTAGACAAACCTAAATTATAACGTGCGTTAACAAAAAAGCCCATAGGTAAATCATATGCTAATCCAAAGTTAAGTCCGAAATCAACTGATTTATAACGATCCTTTGCATCCACAGTTCCTGTAAATCCGCCATAACTTCCTTCTTGTTCTGCTTTAGCTAAAAAGCCGACTTGTGGACCTGCTTCAACTGAAAAACCATCAACAATGTAATATTTCGCCATTATTGGCACATTAATATAATCGTTATTCAATTTTACTTCTGCATTATTGTAAGTAAATTTTGCCCCTTGAGTAGAATAAACCACCTCCGGCTGTATAGAAAACTTTTCGTTAAATTTAATTTCGGCTACTGCTCCAACATGAAAACCTGTTTTCATTTCAGAATTATCTAAACCAGAAATATTAGCAAAATTAACGCCAGCTTTTGGACCAAATTTTACTTGTTGTTGCGCTAAAACATCGGTTGACGAAAAAGCCGCAAGCAAAACTGCTGATAAAATCACTTTTTTCATAATAACTATTTTTAAAATTTAATTAAGTTATTACTAAAACCGTGCCAACTTAAAACTTATAACCTATAGATATCTGTATAGAAGTATTTCTTATAGGATCAAATTTTAAATGTTCATTAACATAATCAACTTCCTTAGTTAATTCTTTGTAAGCTTCTTCACTTATAGGAGGAAAACCAGGAGCTACTGGATTTGTTGGTTTTTCAATATTTTTATAATCATTATCGATTTTGTAAACATCTTGCAATCCAAAATAATATCTAAAATTAAAATAAATACCATTTTCTAAGTGATAATTAAAACCTCCTATGACACCAAAATCTAATCTTTCATAATAATTATCTGGATCTTTACTTCTATACCCAGCTTCGAATAGTGCTTTTTCTAAATCCGAATCTATGTTGAAATTTGGGTCGGTAAAATATAGATATTCTCTAGCGGTATTATATTTATTTACATCAAATTGACCTTTAGCGTGTAGCATATACCCAACTTGCCCTCCTAATTCCAATGAGAAATTATCACTAACATAATATTTAACAGTAATAGGTAAATATAAATAATGTGTAGTTACATCTTCCAATTTAAGAGTTTCAGTTACTTTGTCGGTTTCTAAATCAATTTGATCATATTCAGCTCCTTTATACCCTTGAACAGAATACAACAATTCTGTTTGCAAGGCAAATTTTTTATAATAGGAAAGAGGAATTTCCACAGTTCCACCAATTTGTAAACCTGGTTTAAATTCTTGTGTATATCCTCCCATGAATGTCGACATATTAGCACCTGCTTTCAATCCTGTTTGGATAGGATTTTTATGACTGCGTTGTGCAAAACTAGTTGATGTTAACAACCCTACAAAAGCAATTGATAATACTATTTTCTTCATTAGTTCAGCTTTAATAATATTTTAAGCCTTAAAGATATAAAAAAAGCCTTTCAAAAATGAAAGGCTCTTAAA
>JAHAYQ010000163.1 GCA_018384465.1 Myroides sp.
TTGTACGTGTGTTGCCATATCAATTAGTTCTTGTCCGGTTGCGTTTCCATAATTTACCAAAACCAATGCTTGTTTTGTGTGTACACCGGCATCGCCTTTTCTAAAACCTTTTAAACCAGCTTGTTCTATAAGCCAGCCAGCAGGTACTTTTACTTGAAAGTCGTTTACAGGATAATGCGGAATAGTTGGATTTTTTTCTAATAATGATTGATACAAACTTTTATCAATTACCGGATTTTTAAAGAAACTTCCGCTGTTGCCAATTTCTTTAGGATCGGGTAATTTTGATTGACGAATAGCTATTACGGCTTTGCTTACCTCTTTAATTGTTGGGTTGCTTACCATCATTTGCTGTAATTGCTCTTGTATTGCACCGTAAGAGGTATGTATTGTATGCGGTTCTTTTTTTAATTTAAAAGTCACGGATGTAATAATATATTGACCTTTTAAATCTTGTTTAAATACACTTTCTCGGTAGCCAAACTGACAATCGGTATTTGAAAAAGTTTCAGTTTCTAATGTAGTTAGATTTAAAGCGGTTAGGCTGTGCATGCTGTCTTTAATTTCTACCCCGTAAGCACCAATGTTTTGAATAGGTGCCGATCCAACTTTTCCTGGGATTAATGATAAATTTTCCAATCCTCCTAAATTTCGATCAATAGTAGTTAAAACAAAGTCGTGCCATACTTCACCTGCTTGTGCTTCAATCCACACAAAATCATCATCTTCATCAACCATTTGTATTCCTTTGGTATTGATATGAAGCACCAATGCCTCCACATTTTTTGTTAGTAACATATTGCTTCCGCCACTTAATACAAAAAGCGGTAGTTGATTATTGTTGTCTTGAATGACTTTTTTTAACTGATCGGTTGATGAGATATCGATAAAAGCTTTAGCATTTACATCGATGCCAAAAGTGTTATAATGTTTTAAAGAGTGATTGTATAGCATAACTAAAAGCGCGTAATTAATTGGTTATTTTAAAAATTTCGTAATCTAAATCGGTTGATTTGATCATTAATTCGGTACGATCTTGATGCGTATCGGTCATAAACAACTGACCAAAAGTAGCATCGTTTACCATTTGTACAATTTGTTTTACTCGATCGGCATCTAATTTATCAAAAATATCGTCGAACAAAAGAATAGGAAGTACCCCGCTTTGTTTTTTAATAAAATCGAATTGCGCTAATTTTAGGGCAATCAATAACGACTTTTGTTGTCCTTGCGAGCCGTATTTTTTGATGGGATATCCATTTATTTCAAACAACAAATCATCTTTATGCGTACCCACAGCTGTGTATTGCAACATGCGGTCTTTTTGTAGAAAATCATCAAAAAGTTGTATGAGTGGTTTTTCGTGTAATTGACTTTCGTACTTTATTTCAACCGTTTCATTATTCCCAGTAATTTGTTGGTGGTATTTAGTAAAAATGGGATGAAACTCTTTCATAAACTCATTGCGTTTTATAAAAATAGCCGATCCTAATTCATGTAGCTGTTCGTTGTAAACACTTAACGTATCTATATCGAATACTCTGTTAATCGCAAAATATTTTAACAGTGCGTTGCGTTGCGATAGTACTTTTTGATACTGAATTACTTGTTGTAAATAAGCACTGCTTTGTTGCGAAATTACTAAATCTATAAATTTTCTTCGGGTTTCACTGCCTTCAGAAATTAGATCTTGATCGCTGGGTGAAATCATTACCAACGGAATCAACCCAACATGGTCGGCAAATTTATCGTACACTTTTCCGTTGCGTTTCAATATTTTTTTTTGCCCTCGTTTTAAACTACAAACAATATGCTCTTGTTTATCGTTTTTGCTAAAAGTACCATCCACAACAAAAAACTCTTCGCTGTGTTTAATGTTTTGCACCGCAATAGGATTAAAGTAACTTTTTCCAAAAGCTAAATAATAAATAGCGTCAAGTAAGTTGGTTTTTCCTTGCCCATTTTTGCCAACAAAACAGTTTATTTTTTTAGTAAAATGAAACGATGTTTCAGAAATGTTCTTAAAATTAAGGATATGTATTTGCTCTAAATTCACAAAAACAGTTTTATTTATCTGATTAAAAAGCAAATTTCTGAAAAATATCTAACAAATAGACTTTTAATTATGGATAAAAATCCTATTTTTGCGCAGATTAAAATTCTTAGATCATTATGGCAACATATAATAAAAGAGGTTACAAACCAGAAAAACCGAAAGATAGTAAAGAAGAACTTGAAGTTATTGAAGGCAATAGCGATACGGCAGAAGTAATTAAGTCGTTAGATAGTACAGCCAATAAAGTAGGTGCATGGTTTACCTTAAATCAATCAAAAGTGTTTTACGCAATCGGTGCTATTGCCGTAGCTGCAATTGGTTATTTAGGATATCAAAATTTTATTATGGAGCCTAAAGAAGACGAAGCAGCTAACGAAATGTTTCAAGCACAGCAATTTTATGAACAAGCTGTTAACGGACAAGCTAACGATTCTTTATACCATTTAGCTTTAAACGGTGGCGAAGGTAAAATGGGCTTTTTAGCTATTGCAGATACTTATAGCGG
Source organism: Myroides sp. (assembly GCA_018384465.1). GTDB lineage: Bacteria > Bacteroidota > Bacteroidia > Flavobacteriales > Flavobacteriaceae > Flavobacterium. The sequence continues at coordinate 2,562 of JAHAYQ010000163.1, forward strand.
TACCAATGCAGCTAATTTGGCACATTATTATGCTGGAACAGCCTATTTAAACTTAGGTAAATACAAGGAAGCTATTTCGCATTTAGAAAAATTCCACTCTAAAGATATGTTTTTAAAAGCCATGTCATTAGGAGCTATTGGTGATGCATTTGCAGAATTAAATCAATTAGAAGATGCTTTTGAGTTTTACAAAAAAGCATCAGCACATACGCCAAACGATTTTACTACGCCGCGTTATGCCTACAAAGCAGGTTTAATGGCTTTAGAGATTGGTAAAAAAGACGAAGCTTTAAAATTGTTCACTAATATTAAAGATAATTATAAAGGTTCTGTAGAGGCAACAAATATTGATGTGTATTTAGGAATGGCTCAATAATTATGGCAACTGCAAATAAAAATCTTTCAGAATACAACAAAGCTGATTTAATTGATGCTAAGGATTTAAAAATTGGTTTAGTAGTTTCTGAATGGAACGATAAAATTACCAACGGCTTGTTTCAAGGTGCGTATGATGTTTTGATAGATTGTGGCGCACAACCTGAAAATATTGTACGTTGGGATGTTCCCGGAAGTTTTGAATTGATTTTTGGGTGTAAAAAAATGCACCAGTCAGAAACCTTTGATGCTGTAATTGCCATAGGTTGTGTGATACAAGGCGAAACCAAGCACTTTGATTTTGTTTGCGAAGGTGTTACACAAGGCATTAAAGATTTAAATTTAGTTTACGATGTACCTACCATTTTTTGTGTACTGACAGATAATACCGAACAACAATCGATCGACCGCAGCGGAGGCATCCACGGAAACAAAGGAACCGAAGCCGCCGTAGCCGCATTAAAAATGATTGCACTTAATAAAAAATAACTTACAAAGCTCTGAATTTTTCAGAGCTTTTTTT
>JAHAYQ010000024.1 GCA_018384465.1 Myroides sp.
TAAAAAAAGCCAGCTATGTAGCGGGCTTTAGTACAATAGTGTTCTCGGCGGGATTCGAACCCACATCATCAGAACCGGAATCTGACATTCTATCCGTTGAACTACGAGAACAGGATTGTTATGTGGTTAAAAGTTGTTTTACAATGCTTGAAATGGTTTTGCCATCGGCACTGCCTGCTAATTTAGCATTTGCTAAACCCATTACTTGACCCATTGCCTGCATGCCACTAAAGTTACCTTCGGTGATTATTGATTGTATTACAGCTTCTACTTCGGCAGCTGATAGTTGCGCTGGTAAAAATTGTTCAATAACTTTTGCCTGAGCTAATTCTGGCTCTGCCAAATCGGTTCTATTTTGTTCAACAAATATAGCGGCTGCATCTTTGCGCTGCTTTACCAATTTTTGTAAAAGCTTTATTTCGTCAGCTTCTGTTAATTCGGCTTGTGAACCAGATGTTTGTGCTAATAATAACTCCGATTTAATGGCTCGTAACGATTCTAAAGCAATTTGATCTTTTGCTTTCATTGCCTCTTTTAGGGCGTTGGTTAATTTTGCTTGTAAGCTCATCGGTCTTTGAATTTTAAAGCACAAAGATAATTAAAAAACCCCAAAGAGAATGATTCTTTTTGGGGTTAAGGTAAATATAAATCTAAACTTAATTAGTCTACATTGTCATGTAAAAACGAATTGTTAGAGCGTAACTGCGTATCGTTGTTTCGATCTGATGAAACAGAAGTACGCGATAAACTGCTGTCTTGCGGATGCGTTAAATCTACACCCATGCGTTTGTATGCCGGTTCTTTTTCCAAATCGTGTAGTTGGTTAGAAGCGGTGTTGAACTTGTGATTAAACTCTTTCATTTTGCGTTTGCGTTCCTCGGCACGTTCGCGCAAAATATCGTTTATAGAAACTTCTGTCGGCGAATGGTCATCAACAATTACACGTTGTGGCGTGCGTGTTGGTTCTTCGGTTCTAACGGTAAAAGAAAAAGCTTCGTCTTCTTCTTCAACAATAGGCTCTTCCGTTTTTTGTTTTGAATTTAACAGCTGTTCTTCCACTTCCATATAATCATTTAAATCGTATTTAATGATTTCTGGAGTTTGCTCAACCGGTTGATTTGTTGTTGGTTGAGGTTGTTGTGTTTCAAAAGCAAATTCGTTTTGTGCTGTTTCAAATTCACTTTCTTGTTGTTGTAAATCAAAAGTGAATTGTTCAACAGCTACCGTTTGTGTTTGTTGCACGATTTGTTGCGGTTTAACAATAACAAACTTAGGTTCAACTACTTCTATATCACGAATATCGGTAGTTTTAACGGTGTTTTGTACGGTTGCCTGCGGCGTACTAATTACAAACTGCTTGTTTTCAACGGTATTAGAAGGTTGAGTTTGAACTATTGTTTTTTTTTCAACCTCGTTGGTTGGTTGGTTTCCCGCATCGTCGTCTAAATTGTAAACAATTTTTGGTGCCGATGGAAAAGTCTGATTGTTTTGCAACGGTTGTTCTGGCGATGGCGCATTGGTGAACAATGGCGCGTTGTTAGCTGTTAAATCGGTTGTTGCTTTTTGCTCTTCTCCTAAATGGTGAATGATTTTGTTTTTAGCTTCGTCGTTTGCATTAACAATCATCATTTGTTGCTCTACATCAAAACCTGTAGCAATGATGGTTACCGAAATAGCATCACCTAAGTTTGGATCTTCGCCAACCCCCATGATAATATTGGCGTTGTGACCAGCTTCCATTTGAATGTGGTCATTGATTTCACCAATTTCATCAATAGTGATTTCGTTTTCACCTGATACAATTAATAACAATACATTTTTAGCTCCGGTAATTTTATTATCGTTCAATAAAGGCGAATCTAAAGCACTTACAATAGCTTCTTTGGCGCGGTTATCGCCGGTAGCTTCTGCCGATCCCATAATTGCTGTTCCCGAGTTAGATAATACGGTTTTAGCATCTTTTAAATCGATATTTTGTGTATAGTGGTGTGTAATTACTTCTGCAATTCCACGAGAAGCCGTTGCCAATACTTCATCTGCCTTAGAGAAACCTGCTTTAAAGCCTAAGTTTCCGTAAACTTCACGCAATTTGTTGTTGTTGATAACAATTAATGAATCAACATTTCTGCGTAGGTTTTCAACACCTTTTAAGGCTTGTTCTTGGCGCACTTTTCCTTCAAACTGAAAAGGGATAGTTACGATACCAACAGTTAAAATTTCACGGTCTTTTGCTAATTGTGCAATTACCGGTGCAGCACCCGTTCCGGTACCACCGCCCATACCGGCAGTAATGAATACCATTTTGGTGTTGCTGTCTAAAATTTGTTCAATTTCTTCAATACTTTCAAGAGCCGATTGCTGACCAACCTCTGGATTTGCACCTGCACCTAAGCCTTCGGTTAAGGTAATACCTAACTGAATTTTAATAGGAACCGGGCTGTTGTTTAGTGCTTGCTCATCTGTGTTACAAACAACAAAATCAACTCCTTTAATACCTTGATTGTACATGTGGTTAATGGCATTGCTACCACCGCCACCTACTCCAATTACTTTGATTACATTCGATTTGTTTTTTGGCAAATCTGGAGAGAATGCTAAATTTTCAAATACTTGATCCATATCTTTACGGTGCTTTTCTTCTTATTCTGCTTTGTCAATAAAATCTTTAAACTTCTTTATAAACTTTCCAAGGAAACGGTTTTCTATATATGCCGATGTGCCTTGTTCTACATCTACTTCTTTATCTACATCTGCGGTATGTTCCGCTTTTTTTTGTTCTTCCTTGTTTGAAATAGTATTCATTTGGATGCTTGATGCAGTGTTAGGGCTTTCTTCTAACGGTTCTGCCTTTGGCTTGATCTTTACAGCACCCGGATGTTCTTGTACATACAAACGGCTACGTGAATTGTTGATGTCGCTTTCCATCATTAACCCAACAGCTGTTGCGTATAATGGACGAGAAACTAATTTGGCAGATTCGCCAGAAATATGCTCGTTTGGAAAACCTATACGAGTGTCTATTCCGGTAATGTATTCTACCAACTGCTTAATGTGTTTTAGTTCTGATCCGCCACCTGTTAATACAATACCTGCAATTAATTTTTTGCGAGGATTGTCGTATCCATAAGCTTTTATTTCAGAAAAAACCATATCAATGATTTCCACCACACGGGCGTGAATAATTTTTGAAAGGTTTTTTAACGAGATTTCTTTGGCTTCTTGACCTCTTAATCC
>JAHAYQ010000169.1 GCA_018384465.1 Myroides sp.
AAAGAAGGTGCTAATGTGCGTGGATATAACTATTCACAACAAGAAACGTATCACATTCCTAAAGGGGTACAATCGGTTTATGTTGAAATGTACGAAGATCGTATCAACAAAAAAGCAGGTTCAAAGCAACCAGACCTAAAATTAGTTGCAAAACAAGTATTTGAATTATAATCGAAAAGGTTATTTGTAAATAAATGATTCATTTCGTTTCTCCAAACTTCATTCCAAGTGATAATTTTTTTAATTCCCTTAAAAATATTGTAGTTTTGAAATGACAAAATATAAAACAATGCGCGTACATTTTATAGCAATCGGCGGCAGCGCCATGCACAATTTAGCTTTAGCTTTACACGATAAGGGCGAACATATAACAGGAAGTGATGATGCTATTTTTGAACCATCGAAATCACGTTTACAGGCGAAAGGCTTGTTACCAGAACAGGAAGGTTGGTTTCCCGAAAAAATCACCACCGATTTAGATGCCGTTATTTTAGGTATGCACGCCAAAAGCGATAACCCAGAATTGCTAAAAGCGCAAGAATTAGGATTGAAAATTTATTCGTATCCCGAATTTATTTATGAACATTCCAAAAATAAAACCCGAGTAGTTATTGGTGGGTCGCACGGAAAAACTACCATCACATCTATGATTCTACACGTAATGAATTATCATAATGTAGCTGTTGATTTTTTGGTGGGAGCCCAGTTAGAAGGTTTTACCAATATGGTGCATCTAACCAAAGAAAATGATTTTATGGTGATTGAAGGCGATGAATATTTATCATCTCCAACCGATTTACGTCCGAAATTTCATTTGTATAAGCCAAATATCGCCTTAATAAGCGGTATTGCTTGGGATCATATCAACGTGTTTCCAACTTTTGAAAACTATGTCGATCAATTCAAAATTTTCATTGATAAAATAACCAACGGTGGTATTTTGATTTATAACGAAGACGATGAAACGGTAAAGCAAATTGTTGAAGAAGCCGAAAAACCCATCCGAAAATTACCCTATTCGTTACCCGAATATACTATTGAAAATGGTATAACCTATTTAGAAACGTTGGATGGATCGATGCCTATTGAGGTTTTCGGGGCACATAATTTAAGCAATTTAGCAAGAGCCAAGTGGATTTGCCAAAACATGGGAATTGATGAAGCCGAGTTCTACGAAGCCATTGCGTCGTTCAAAGGTGCATCAAAACGATTAGAAAAAATTGCTCAAACGCCAACGGCAGTTGCCTATAAAGATTTTGCGCATTCGCCAAGTAAAGTGAAAGCGACTACGCAGGCGGTAAAAAAGCAATATCCTGATAAAAAGTTAGTAGCCTGTTTAGAATTGCATACGTATTCGAGTTTAAATACCGAATTTTTAACCGAATATCAAGGAGCCTTAGATGCTGCTGATGTTGCGGTAGTGTTTTATTCGCCCGATGCAGTTGCTATTAAAAAGTTAGAAGAAATAAGCAAAGAGCAAATCGAAAAAGCCTTTAACAGAGAAGATTTAATTGTGTACACCAATCCTGATGAATTTAAGTCGTTTTTATTGGTACAAGAATTTACCGATTCGGTTTTATTGTTAATGAGTTCCGGCAATTACGGCGGACTGAATTTTGATGAGGTTCAAAGTATTATAGAATAATTTAAAGCCGATTGATGCATCAATCGGCTTTAATATTTAAAATATACGGTAACCAAATTTTAAGCGCAAGATAGGTGATATACTACCTGCGGTATTTTCAAAGTCATGCATATAACCTAAGCCAATGTTGGTATTTATTGTAAATTTAGAACCTAGATTTCTTTGTAATCCCCAATGAATATCTGTTAATAAAGCTTGGTTTTGAAAGTTTATAGATCCATCATTTCCAAAACTAAATTTAGTTTGTAAGCCTAAGTAATTAGCAGCATTGTTTTTAGTGTCTTTTTCTTTAGCAACTCTTTTGTCAAAATTATACATCCATTTAGCTCCTGTTGTAATGAAGGGAGCAACGTTTGGAATATTAAAATTGTATTCAACACCGTTGTTAGTTGCATTCATTCCTACACCCGCGCCTAGAGAACTCTCCCAAATAAATGTTTTAGCAAACGGATGTTCGTAACTTAATTCAAACCCTTGTAATCCTAAAGAAACTTTTCCTGTTTGTTCAAGTTTTTCTTGTGCGAATAATACACAGTTAGCTAATAGTAATGTAGCTATTGCGAGTGTTTTTTTCATATTTTGATTTTCTACAAATATATTAATTCTTGCATACTTTTTTAATTATAGTTAAGTTATAATATTTATTTACAACTGATAATTAGTATATTCGTTAAAAACAATTTTGTGAGAGCGTATTCTGAAGAAGGTTTAAGTAATAGTTTGTCATTGAATCTCAACTGTACGCTAAAGATACTTACAGCATGACAAACATAACAATAAGCAGTAGAACGCAACCAAAGTCAAATAGCCATACAGTTTGTCATTGCTACGCCAGTTCGATCAAAGCTCTCGTGCCCGTAGGAATCTCAACTGCGTTGTGGATGTTTATCATTGAATTATAAGTTTAAAGTTCTAGTTTGTCATTGCTACGCCAGTTCGAGCAAAGCTCTCGTGCCCGTAGGAATCTCAACTGTACGCTAAAAGATGCTTACAGCATGACAAACGTGATGGATGTTTATTGTTGAATTGTAAAGCTTTAGGTAGCAATTACCGCTTTATTCAACGTAAAGTTTGTCATTGCTACACCAGTTCGAGCAAAGCTCTCGTGCCCGTAGGAATCTAAAGATGTTTGCAGCATGAACTGTGTTTAACCCTCATAAACAAAATGTCCGGTAATACGGTACTTAAATAAACAATCTTCTAAAACCTGTCCGCCGCCAACATTATGAACAATCAATCTACGTTTACCATCTTTTGTTAATCGGTTGGTCACAATGCCAATGTGCGGCATTTTATCGTTAATCATCCAAGTAACCATAGCTCCGGTTTTATAATCGTCTGCGTTTTGAG
>JAHAYQ010000187.1 GCA_018384465.1 Myroides sp.
TTTATAAGTAAAAATCTGCAATTCTTTTTTTAACACAGCAGCACGCTGAGGACCAACACCTTTTAAATATTCTATTGGAGTATCTAAGATATTCTGCTGCATTTTTTACTTTTTGTAAAGATAAAGGTAAATCAGTTAAAAATAAAATGATAGGACAAATAGTAATTCACATCAAAAAAGTTATATTTACGTTTATTTAACACTTTAAAATATAAGATAATGAAAAAAATCGTCTTTTTATTTGGGCTCGCTTTCACCTTGTCCTTTTGTAGCGATGATCAAACGGCACCTGCTATTGAAGTACCAAATCCAGAGGAACCTCAGATTACAAATGTAGAAACTTTTGACAAGGTAAAGGTAGCATTTGCCGATGGTGCTTCTCAAAGTGCAGAAGGTACATTTAACTTTCCGACAGATATAGATAAGATTAAATCGGTAAAAATGTATATTAAAGATATTTGTCCTAATAAAGAATGTGATGAATGGGATCGCTATGCAAATGTTTACGCTAAAGATAAAACCTCAGGCGAATGGTATGAAATTGGAAGATTTATTACGCCTTATTGGGTAGGAAATGAAAAATTAGAACGCGGCTATGAAATTGATGTAACCGACTTTAAGTCAATTTTAAGCGGATCTACCGAACTAAAAATATACACTGAAACCTAGTTAGCCAAAGGTAGAACCTACAGTGTTGATTTCGATTTTGAATATGGTACACCCGATTTTAAATATTCAACCGTAATACCGGTGTTTCAATACAACAAATCGTCGATTGATGGTGTTCCTTACGGAAAAACACACAATTTTGACATGGATAAGCAAATCAATATTCCGCAAAATGCAGAAGTTGCTTATTTGAGAACTATTATTTCGGGTTGGGGACATGCATCACCTGGAACTTGTGCCGAATGGTGCATAAAAACACATAACATTTACATAAATAATGTAGCTACTTTTCAGCATAAATTAGAAGGTCTAGGCTGTGCACAAAACCCTGTAAACAATCAAGCGCCAGGTAACTGGAGCCCAGATCGTGCTGGTTGGTGTCCAGGAATGGCTGTTCCAGTTCGTTTCAACAACATTCAAAAATCACTATTTGGATCAAATTTTCAATTTGAATACCAATTTCAAGATTGGACTAACACAGGAAACGGTGAGGCTTATTACGCTATTTCTACTTTTGTAGTTTTAAAAAGTAATGAACCAATTAATAAAGCAACAATTATTAATTAACACTTATTAATGAGCAGCAAAAAACCGAGTTCAGTATTCACATACTAAAACTCGGTTTTTTATATAGTTAGTTAATCTCTTATTTCTTTTTTACATACGTTGCAACAACCGCACCTTCTTCGTTAAACAATTGCAATTGCTCTTTCTTAATTTTAATTGCTTTAGCTGTATGTAAAGGCACATCATAAATTAAATGAGCCATTTCTTCCCCACAATAGCGCATAGTTGACATACCTGATTTCAAAGTAATTTTATTATCTTCTGCTTCAAATTCACCTCCTTTTCCATTACACCCATCGCTGGTACTATAGAAATTATCAACGAACGATAACACAAGTTCTGGCTGTTCTGTTGTGGGTTTAAAATCTTTATTTTGAATATCAATTCGTTGCAACACCCATTTAGTATTATTTAAGGTGTTCATAATCTTCTCGGAAGTTGCTTTGTTTGAATCAAATTTTGTTTGGGAACAACTACAAGAAGTTAATCCTATGGCAAACAAAAAAACTAGGGCGGCTGTAAGGTATGTTTTCATCTTTTTATTTCAAATATACTACTTTTTTTTCTTTAAACTGAAACCATACGCTAAACGTAATGCTATTTGATCGGTTTCATAATCGCTATAATATTCGTATCGTAAACTAGCATCTAAATATTTATTAGCAAAACCAAAAACCGGAGCCACAATTAACGAATTATCAATGTTACCATTTACGCCAAAAGCAGCACCTGCTTCACCCATCAAATAAAACTGATTTCCTAAAAAGTATTTAAAACCTAATTTTGCAGGCACAAATCCTACTTCTTCAGGTTCATTAAATAAATGAGTATATCCCGATGTTAACGTTAAAGATGTTTTTTTAGTAAAATCGTATTGCAATCGTGCGTCAACACCTACACTTCCATCATAAGCGCCATCAGTTGGAAACCCTCCATTTAATCCAAATCCTAAACGAAATCCTTTGTTATAAGGAGTTTGACTGTAAGCTATGGTTCCCAAAAACAAAGTGGCCAAAGCTGCATAAAACATATTTTTCATAATCTAAACTTTTAAAAAGATATATTCAACTGTTGTGCCAATACATTTTTTTAGTGGGTATCTTTGCAAAAAAAAAGTAAATGAATCTAAAAAAGTACACCCAAGAGTTTGGTTACAATCTAAAATTGGCTTACCCGATTATTTTGGCTATGCTGGGACATACCATTGTTGGAATTGTAGATAACATTATGGTAGGAAAAATTGGTGCTACCGAATTAGCTGCTGCATCGTTAGCTAATAGTTTTGTATTTATTGCTATTTCTGTGGGTGTAGGTTTTTCAACAGCAATTACGCCACTTATTGCTTCGGCAGATGCTGAAAACGACGTAGTTAAAGGCAGAAACATCTTCGTAAACGGTGTGTTTTTATGCACTCTTTTAGGCATCATGTTATTTAGTATTTTGTATATAAGCAAACCATTTATTGACTATATGAAACAGCCTGCGGAAGTTACCCAAATGGCAAAACCTTTTTTAGATGTAGTAGCTTTATCATTAATTCCTTTGGTTATTTATCAGGGGTTTAAACAGTTTGCCGACGGAAAATCACAAACAAAATATTCTATGCACGCAACATTAATAGCTAATTTAATTAACATTATTTTTAATTATTTATTAATTTACGGTGTGTGGATTTTCCCCGAAATGGGTATGATGGGCGCAGCTTATGGGACATTAATCTCTCGTGTTGCTATTTTGATATACTTTGTATGGGTTTTAAATAGATTGGAAATTTTCTTACCTTACTTTAGTAAAATTTCTCTGAAAGAACTCAATAAAAAAACGTCAAAATATATAGCCAGCATTGGCATACCTTCATCTATGCAATCTTTGTTTGAGGTAGCTTTGTTTACTGGCGCCGTTTGGATATCGGGAATGTTAGGAACTGAAGCCCAGGCAGCCAACCAAATTGCTTTATCTATGGCATCTATGACCTTTATGTTTGCTTCGGGCTTAAGTGTTGCTGCCATGATACGTGTGGGAAATCAAAAAGGTTTAAAGAACTACGCAATGATGGAAACCGTTGCTCGATCTATTATGTTAATGACCTTTTTCTTATACTGCGGTTTTGCAGTCTTTTTTATACTGTTTCACAATTATATACCTTTATTGTTTTTAAACAACAGCGATGCTACACAAGTTGCAATGAACCAAGAGGTGATAAATATTGCCGGAAAATTATTACTTATAGCAGCAATTTTTCAGATTTCAGATGGCATTCAAGTTACAGCATTAGGGGCGTTGCGAGGATTACAAGATGTAAATTTACCTATGGTTATCACCTTTGTCTCCTATTGGCTTATAGGTTTTCCTTTGTGCATTTACTTAGCTTTATACACCAACCTGCAAGCCGAAGGAATTTGGTACGGTTTGTTAGCCGGTTTAACATCTGCTGCAATTTTTTCGTATCTTCGCTTTCATTATATGGCAAAAAAATACATTGCAAATACTATTAAAGTTTAATTATGGATTTACCTAAATTTGTCTTAGCTGACAATACCGATTTTCCTGATAATCTATTTGTTATTCACTTAGAATATCCCCGTTTTATTATTGATCTTGAATCTGAAGATCTTGAGTTTTTAGAAGAATTAGATGAAAGCGAAGAGGTTGAATTAAAAGAAGAAATGGATCGATTAATTGATCTTGCCGGCGAATTTTACGAAAGAGAGATTACTCGATTTGCAGAAGACGAATAAAAAAATAAAGCACTTGTTTTAAACAAGTGCTTTATTTTTTTGCATGCTTCCCGTTTCTTTTAAACGAGTATGAAACTTAAATGCTTCTTCTAAAATATGAGGTGTTTGTCCTTGCGTTTGTTCACAAGCACGGTTAAAATAATCACGTATTTCTTCTTTAAAATCTGGGTGAACGCAGTTTTCAATAATAACTTCAGCTCGTTCACGCGGAGCCAATCCTCTTAAATCTGCCAAACCTTGATCGGTTACCAAAACATCTACATCATGCTCTGTATGATCGTGATGGGTAACCATTGGAACAACGTGCGAAATTTTATTTTCTTTGGATGCTGACGGGCACACAAATACACTTAGGTAAGCATTACGTGCAAAATCTCCCGATCCACCAATACCATTCATCATCTTACTGCCCGAAATATGGGTAGAGTTTACATTGCCATAAATATCAAATTCAATAGCAGTGTTGATCCCTATAACTCCCAAGCGGCGCACTACTTCTGGTGCATTAGAAATATTCTGCGGTCGCAAGATCAATTTATCTTTATACTGCTCAAAATTTTTCAATAATTTATCGTAGCATTTTTCTGATACGGTAATAGACGATCCTGAAGCAAAATCAAGATTACCAGATTCAATCAAATCAAACGTAGAATCTTGCAATACTTCTGAGTACATTGTTAGGTTCTTAAATTTAGATCCTTTAAAACCCATTAAAACTGAATTGGCAATTTTACCAATACCGGCTTGCAAAGGCAATAAATTGTAGGTTAATTTTCCTTTACTTACCTCTTGTTCAAAAAAGTTTAAAAGATGTTTAGAAATTGCTGTTGTAATATCGTCAGGATCGGCAACTATTGCAGGTTGATCTACAATATCAGTATAAACAACCGCCACTACTTTTTCAGGATCAATTTTAATAAAGGGTTCACCCGTACGATCCATTGGTGTATGAATATTAATCACATCGCGATCAGGATACGAATTAGGCACCGAACAATCGTGAATTCCTCTAAAACTTAAAGGAATCTGCGTATTAATTTCTATGATGATTTTTTTAGCTTGGGTGGCAAAGAATGCCGAATTTCCAATAGATGTAGTAGGAATTATGTTTCCGTTTTCATCAATTAACGAAGCTTCAATAATAGCAACATCTATCGGTGCTATATGTCCGCAGATTAATTGTTCTACTGTTTCGCTTAAATGTTGATCGATGTATTTTAATTGGTAACTGTTGATTGATTTTCTAAGTGAAGGGTCGGCCATGAAAGGCATTCTGCGAATAAGCGCATTATTTTCTGCCAAATCAGCATCGGTTGTATAACCTAATGAGGCACCTGTGATTAAAGTTATAGCCACGTCTTCATTTTCAGCTCGTTTGGCAAAAGCCGGTAAAACCGATTTGCTATCGCCTGCTTTTGTAAAACCACTAGCTCCTACTACTTGCTTATTTCCTATTAATAAAGCAGCTTTATCTGCTGTAGTAACTTTATCGTGGTATGCCTTATATAAAATTCTATCCATTTTATAAATTACTGTTAGTTCGTTTTATACAAATTTACAAAATACACACATAACAACTCGTTAAACAAAAAACATTTTACCAATCAATTAAATAATTAGCAAAATGTTTAATATTTTAAGATTTAATTTGGAATAGAAAAATAAGTTGCTTTAAAAAAAAGCTATTCAATAATTTTATTTAATGCAAATTGTATTAAATTATCAATGGTTTTATACGGATTAAGGCTAAATGTTCCATTTTTTCGATTAGCAACAATAGCATTCAGCGAAACTGCCTTATGTCCCAACAATTTACTTAAACCATAAATAGCTGCCGTTTCCATCTCTAAATTTGTTGCTTTAACACCCTCAAATTCAAAAGCGTCCATTTTATCATTTAGTTGTTCATCTTTCACTTTTAAACGCAGTTCACGACCTTGAGCACCATAAAATCCGCCTGCTGTTATGGTAATTCCTTCAAAAAGATTTTCGGATTTAAATTTTGCTATCATTTCTGGATCAGCTTCCACCGCATAAGGCATACCATTAGTTATTTCCCAATTGGTATGCTTTACAAAAGCTTGCTCCATTGCTTGTTGCTGAACATTGTGTAAATGGTAACTGCGCAACATATTATCGGTACCAATCGCCGCAACCGACATAAGGAGTGCATCTACTGGAATATGTGCTTGTAACGACCCCGAAGTACCTACGCGCACAATATTTAAACGGGTTAGCTGTGGTTTTACAGTACGGGTAGCAAAATCGATATTTACCAGCGCATCTAATTCATTTAAAACAATATCAATATTATCAGGACCAATACCGGTAGAAACCACCGAGATGCGTTTGCCTTTATAAGTACCTGTTTGTGTTTTAAACTCACGCTTTTGTGTACTGAATTCAATCGTATCAAAATATTTAGTAATCTCCTCTACACGATCTTGATCACCAACGAAAATAACATCATTAGCCAAATGCTCTGGTCGTAAATTTAAATGGTAAATACTTCCGTCGGGATTTAAAATTAACTCAGATTCTTTTATTTGTTTCATATCAACCTCCTATTCTTTTTACTTTATAGCCTTTATTTTTCAAATACTCCATGATTTTATCACGAAAATTTCCTTGAATAATTATTTCATCGTCTTTTGCACTACCACCAACGCCACATAGGTTTTTTAGTTCTTTACCTAAGGCTTTTAAATCATCTGCAGTTCCAACAAATCCTTTAATAACCGTAGCTACTTTGCCTCCGCGATTTTTTTTATCTAAATACGCCTCTAACAATTGCTGGTTGGGTGCTAACGTTTCTTCGGTTTCTTCCTTTTGATTTAAATCGAAATCTTTATTGGTTGAAAAAACAAAGCCACCTAAATCCTCTAAACTCGATATTTTTTTTGCCATTTTAACGATTAATTTTGATAATCAAAGATACGTAAACTATATATAAACCTTATTTTTGTAAGTATTAAATTATTTATTTTGAATTTAACTGTTTTACATCAACTTACACAAGAAATAATTGATGCCATTGGCAACAAACAACCTTTATTGGCAAAAAAGCGCGTAGATGAGGCAGAGCAACTGCTAAACCAATTGACCGATTTTTGTAACAACAACGATGAATTGGTTGAATTATCTAAATACCAGACGCTTATTAGCTTATTACAAAATAAATTAAAATAGTACATTTACTTAATTTTAAAAAAACTGTTTATGAAAACCACTAGAATTATAGGTGTACCCGAGCATTTTAACCTTCCGTGGCAATTAACGATAGACGAAGGTATGTTTCACCAAGCGGGTATAAATCTACAATGGACAGACGTACCCGAGGGCACCGGTAAAATGTGTGAAATGTTACGCAATAACGAAACTGATTTAGCTGTTATTTTAACAGAAGGCATTATAAAAGATATTGCTAATGGAAACGAATCGGTTATTTTGCAAACCTATGTAAAGTCGCCATTGCAATGGGGAATTCACGTTCATGCCGAAAGCCCTTATAAACACATCACTGATCTTTTTGGTAAAACTGCAGCAATTTCGCGTTACGGTTCAGGATCAGAATTAATGACCTATGTAAATGCTTCAAACCAACAATGGGCATTTGATTCGGTTAAATTTGAAGTTGTTCATACCATTGATGGAGCTGTTGAAGCTTTATCAAACAACAAAGCCGATTATTTTATGTGGGATCGATTCATGACCCAGCCCATAGTAGATCAAGGTATTTTTAGACGCATTGGCGTATGCCCTACACCTTGGCCGTGTTTTATGATTGTTGCCCGAAAAGATTTTTATACGCAAAACAAAGCTATGGTAGATAACTTATTGAGTATTATCAACCAAACCACGAGCGAGTTTAAAATGATTCCAAGTATTGATAAAACCTTAGCGAGTGTTTTTAATCAAGAGTTAGCTGATATTCAACAATGGTTGCAAATAACACAATGGAGTCAGAAAAAAATGACTGAATCTCAATTTAACACCATCATTTCTGATTTAATTAAATTCAACATAATCACAAAACCATTAGCCTACAACGATGTGGTGCTTTAAAAATTAATGAAACAACCGAATATAAAATTATTGCGTACTCTTAACAAGTTTAGTTTACCTAAACCGTGGGATACTATTATAATTTTTTTATTAACGGTTTTAATTCTTGTTCCGGTTTTTATCATCATGCACCAAAATTTGATCGATCCGGAATGGCCTTTTCATTTAGATCGCATCTTATTGTTTTTAGTGATAACTACAGCGGTAACTTATTGTTTACACTACATTAAACGCTTTTTATTTTTTGTGGTGATTATTTACCTATTCATTCTATTATTTGGAACTTTTTTTACAGGATATGGTTTTAAATCGGTGTACGAAGACTATCGAGCCATGATTTATGCCATGAGTGATAATCCTAATCCACAAGACATCATTGTTTCTAAATTATTGCCTTTCCCTAATAAATCTAAAATAATAAAGGCAATAGAATACGACAATCCGCAAGTTCGAAATTTTGCTGTGGGCGCCACCACCAAACATTTTAGAGATGTAAAAGGATACAGAGAATACCGACAAATTATTCAATGTTTTGCAATCTTTAAAGAAATTCAAAGTAAATGGAATTATGTTAACGATCCAAAAAATCGGGAATACATCGCTACGGCATCGGAATCGTTACAACATTTTGCAGGCGATTGTGACGATCATTCTATATTAATGGCTGCCTCTATCAGAGCTATTGGCGGCACACCTCGATTAATACACACCAAAGCACACATGTATCCTGAAATGTTAATTGGTACCAAAGCCGATTTAGAAAATGTTATTTACTTAATTAAAGAAGTGCTATTTAAAAGAGAATCAAAAGGAAAAACAATACATTATCATATAGATGAACGCGGGCAGGTTTGGCTTAATTTAGACTATACAGCCATCTATCCAGGAGGCCCATTTATGTCTGAAGAAATTTTAGGAGAACTAACTTTAAATTAAGAAAATGAATCTATTTATTACAACCGGAGCTATTTTTGGAGCATTAGGAATAATACTAGGTGCCTTTGGAGCACATGCTTTAAAAAAGATTTTTTCTGAAGATCAGTTAAAAAATTTTGAAACCGGCGTTAAATATCAAATGTACCACGCTTTATTGTTAGTGGTTTTAGGTTTTAATATTCAATTAATTACGCAGTATCAAAACTTAATTTATTACGCACTTACATGGGGAATATTGCTGTTTAGTTTTAGTATTTACGGGCTTTGTATTAGTAGTGCACTCAACAAAAAGCTAAAGTTTTTAGGTCCAATTACTCCAATAGGTGGCTTGTTACTACTTTTAGGTTGGATATTGCTAATTTTGAACTCAATAAATTAATTTTATTTTTATTAACATTAAATTTTATACATTTACACCAAATTAAATTTACTATTTTAAATGAAAAAATTTTTAGCGCTTGCTTTTACAGCAGCAGTTTTAGTTTCTTGTAATAAAGATGGCTACACGATTCATGGAGACGCGAAAGGTTTTGCAGACGGAACTAAAGTTTATATTAACAAACAAGACGAAAACGGATTTACAAAAATTGATTCAACTGTAATTAACGGCGGTTTGTTTGAATTTAAAAATAGCGAAACACCTGAAATCGACTTGTATTTCATGGAATTGGATACTACTAAAATGCACATGTATCCTTTTGTGTTAGAAAAAGGTGAAATTAAATTTTCTTTCGATAAAGACAATCCACAAGAAACAAAAGTTACAGGTACAAAAAATAACGATTTAATGACTTCGTATAACGAGGAAGCGTTTAAAATCCAAAAAGAGATCATGGATTTTGAACAACAAAACCAAGGGAAGTTCATGGAAGCTCAACAAAAAGGCGATCAAGCTACTATGGAAACCATCTCTGAACAAATGATGGGTTTACAAAACAAATATGTTGATCAAAACAAAAATTTCATCGGTACAAATAAAGATTCATACATATCGTTATTATTGTTAACTCAATTAGCTATGTCTGACGCTTTAACAATAGATGAAATTAAAAATTACTACAACGATTTAGACGCATCGATTAAAAACAGCACTAAAGGAAAAGAGTTTGCTGATAATTTAAAAAAGATCGAAGAATCGCACAAAGAACACGAAGCAAAACAAGAAAAAGTAGCCATTGGTAAAAAAGCACCCGATTTTACAGCGAATACTCCTGACGGTAAAGCAGAATCATTACATGCTAACTTAGGCAAAGTAACTTTGGTTGATTTTTGGGCAGCATGGTGTGGTCCTTGTCGTAGAGAAAACCCTAACGTAGTAGCGCTTTACAACAAATACAAAGACCAAGGTTTTAAAGTTATTGGTGTTTCGTTAGATCGTGATAAAGACGCTTGGACAAAAGCTATTGCCGATGATAAATTGAATTGGCTACAAGTTTCGAACTTAAAATACTGGGACGATGAAATTGCAAAAGAATACGCAGTAGAATCTATCCCTGCTACCTTTTTGTTAGATGAAAACGGAACAATTGTTGCCAAAAATTTAAGAGGCGCAGAATTAGACGCTAAAGTAGCAGAGCTTTTAAAATAATATCTTTTAAATATCAAATAAAGTCGGTACATTGTTACCGACTTTATTTTTTACATTCCATTTATGAAAATACAATTAATTTGCTGTTTATTGATAGGATCATTAAGCGCATCTGCTCAACATACTATTAAAGGAGAAGTAAAGGGAACTCAAGAAAACTTTACCGTATATTTAAAAAAATTTGAAAAATTTGATTGGGTAGTACTTGATAGTGCCATGACTCACAAAAATAAATTTGAATTTAAGCTACTAGACAATGGTGATCTGCTTTATTTAGATACTCCATCAAACCCTTCTTTTTACATTAAACTGTATAATGAAACAGGTACAACCAAGGTTAGTTATGATTTAAATACTCACACCTACACCTTAAAAGGAACAGAAAAAAATGAAGGATTATCTGCTTTTAATACTTTTATGCAACCATACCACGACGAATTAAAAATCCTTTCCCAGCAAAAACCAAAAATTAGTAACCGTTACCAATTAACTGAAGAAGAACGCGAAAAATATCAACAACACTTCTTTTTAGAAAAAGCTTTTAAGCAAAAAATGGAGTTAGCAAAATTTGAATTCATTAAAAAAAACAAAGGTAATACTTACACCAATGCGCTGATTGAAGAGAAACTTAAAAGTAACTTTACCGAAAACGAATACGATCTTTTAAAAGGTTTATATAATGATTTAACTCTAAGCGACAAACAATCAGAAAACGGTCAAAAATTAGCTACTTTCTTAAAAGAATATGAATTGGTTGTTATCGGCGCCAAGTTAGATGACTTTACGCTCAACGATGTCCATAACAAGCCCCAATCACTTAAGAAAAACCTTGGAAAATACACCATCATTGATTTTTGGGCATCTTGGTGTGCACCGTGTCGAAAAGAAAATCCGCATGTAGTAACTATGTACAACAAATATAAAGACCGTGGATTAAATATCATTGGTATTTCATTAGATGACAACAAAGATAGATGGGTAAATGCTATTGAAAAAGATCAATTAACTTGGTTACAATTATCTAATTTAAAAGGTTGGGAAGAACCGTTGCTA
>JAHAYQ010000203.1 GCA_018384465.1 Myroides sp.
TTTTGCAATTCAAATCCTGTTTTTTCGGTATAAGCAGCTTCTGAAATATCCTTATCGAATATATTAATGATTTCAGGCATTCCGTTTTGACCTGCAAAATGTTTAGCAAAGGCATAATCGCGTTCATCGCCACATGGCACTGCCATCACAGCACCAGTTCCGTAGCCAGCTAGTACATAATCGCCAATCCAGATAGCCACCGGTTCTTTAGTAAATGGATGCTCGGCATAAGCACCTGTAAAAACGCCCGAAATGGTTTTTACATCAGCCATACGTTCGCGTTCTGAACGTTTTGAAGTTGCTTCAATATACGCTTCAACAGCTGCTTTTTGCTCTGGTGTGGTGATTTTAGAAACCAACTCATGCTCTGGAGCCAAAGTCATAAAGTTGACACCAAAAATAGTATCGGGACGGGTCGTGAATACTTCGATTGGATAAGATGTCTCGACTTCGCTCGACATGACAGGGAAGATTACTGACGCACCAACCGATTTTCCAATCCAGTTGCGTTGTGCTTCTTTGATCGATTCTGTCCAATCAATAGTTTCTAACCCTTGCAACAAACGCTCGGCATAGGCGGAAATGCGCATTGACCATTGGGTCATTTTTTTACGGATGACCGGATGACCTCCACGTTCTGAAACGCCGTTTACAATTTCATCATTTGCCAAAACCGTTCCTAAAGCCGGACACCAGTTTACTTCGGTTTCTGCCAAATAGGTTAATCGGTATTTTAACAAAATGCGTTCTTGTTCATCGGCTGAAAAAGCATTCCACTGATCAGCAGAAAAAATATCGATATTTTCATCGGAAACAGCATTTACATTAGCATTTCCTTCTTTAGAAAAAGTGTCAATTAATGTACAGATGCTTTCTGCCTTGTCGGTATTTTTATTGTACCACGAATTAAACAACTGAATAAAAATCCATTGGGTATGTTTGTAATATTCAGGGTTCGATGTGCGTACTTCCCTACTCCAATCAAAACTAAAACCTATTTTATCTAATTGTTCGCGGTAACGTTTAATATTGGTTTCTGTAGTAATTGCAGGGTGTTGCCCCGTTTGTATAGCGTACTGCTCGGCAGGTAAACCAAAAGAATCATATCCTTGCGGATGCAATACGTTAAATCCTTGATGACGTTTAAATCGTGCATATATATCCGACGCGATATACCCTAACGGATGCCCCACATGCAAACCAGCACCTGATGGGTACGGAAACATATCTAATACGTAATATTTAGGTTTTTCGGAGGTACTCTCTGCTTTAAAAGTTTGGTTTTCTGCCCAATACTTTTGCCATTTGGCTTCAATTTCGTTAGGATTATATTTCATTTGTGATGTGATAACTTATTAACGTTTACAAAATTACTTTAATTTATGAACATTGCTAATTTTTTATTGAATCATCATACGCATTATATCGTACAACTATCGATAAAGTACAGAGATAAACCAATTTTGAAAATTAAATAGCGAGTTACAAGAATAAAAACATTAACTTTAATAAAACTATTTATTAATATAAAAAAAAGAATATATTTGCCTAAATTTTAGGAAAACACGATTTAAGAAGCATACAGTATGAATTTAGCATTCAAACCCATAGAAAAAGAGGATATCGAAGGATTAAACTTCCCTGCTGAAGAAGTTTTAGCAGATTCACAAGAAATTGCACACCGCAAACAAGAACTAGAAAATGCCATGGCATTGGGAAACACCGAACATGTTAAGATTGCCATTTTCTTTGAAGATGATAAAGACCTTTGGGTAACAAACACCACGGTTTGGGCAGTTACTCCCGTGCATATTGTACTGAAAAAAGGGGTTACTATTCCTATTAATAGAATTTACCGCATTATGTAAATACAATCAAAATCCGAGGCAATTGCTTCGGATTTTTTTATGCACTTCTCTTACAATTTCTTGAGATGTTTTTTATAATACAAAAAACACACACTTCGAAAACTACCAAATAAATCGGTAATTTAAATTTCTACATCATTAATATAAATTCTGTTCTTCATATATAAAATTGTTTACTATCTTTACCCTTTAAAAATTGAATTCTATGGCTACAGCGTACGAAAAATATCAAAAGCGAAGATTGATATCGTCTTACTTTTCGGTTATTTTAAGTATTTTCTTAGTATTATTTTTATTGGGATCTTTAGGGATGTTTGTGATTAATTACGAAAAAATCTCGAACAACTTTAAAGAAAACATTCCGATGTCGATCTATTTTAATGAAGAGACAACCGAAGAACAAGTTGCTGCCTATCAAACAGAGTTAGGTCAGGAGCTTTTTATTAAGGATCTTACTTTCGTTCATAAAGATTCTGCAGCCAATACACACCAACAAACTATTGGTGAAGACTTTGTCAAATTCCTAGGGTTCAATCCGCTACAACACTCGTTCGATTTACATTTTAACGGAGAATATGTGGAACAAGATTCCATCAAAAATATTGAAATTGCTATTAAAGAAAATCCATTAGTAGATGAAGTTGTATATGATTCTCAATTAGTTGATTTAGTTAATAAGAACATTAAAACCATCAGCTTTTGGGTATTGATCATAAGTGGATTTTTCGCTGTTATTGCCATGTTGCTTATAAATAGCTCTCTGCGTTTGTCAATCTATTCTAAACGTTTCATCATTAAAACCATGCAAATGGTAGGTGCTACTAAATCATTCATTCGCAAGCCGTTTATTTGGAACAGTGTAAAATTAGGCATGATTGGTTCGGCTCTTGCCATTATTGGTATTTTGGCACTTACTTCTTATGCCGATAGCAAGTTGCCAACCTTAGGCTTAATGAGCGATGGCAAATCTATTTTCTTAGTGTGCGGTGCAGTATTTATCATTGGTATCGTTATTACTTATATCAGTACGTATTTTGCAACGCAACGCTTCTTAAATTTAAAATCAGACGATTTATACCTATAACTTATGGAAAATAAAACCGACAAACAGTTTTTGTTCAGTAAAGAAAACTACATCATCTTATTAGTAGGTGTTGTTGTCATTGGCTTAGGATTCCTTTTAATGGCAGGAGGAAACAGTGATGATCCTAATATTTTCAATTACGAGGTGTTTAGTTTTCGTCGCATACGCTTAGCGCCTACCGTAATTTTTATCGGATTCGGAATCTGTATTTATTCCATCTTTAAATCGCCCAAAAAACAATCTTAAACGCCTTATAAATGGATTTACTACAAGCCATCATCATAGCAATTGTTGAAGGACTGACAGAATATTTGCCAATTTCATCTACGGCACACATGGGATTCACCGCAGCCCTTTTGGGAATGGAAGAATCTGAATTTTTAAAAATGTTTCAGGTTTCCATTCAGTTCGGTGCCATCCTTTCGATCGTGGTACTGTATTGGCGGAAGTTTTTCGATTTTAGCAACCTCAACTTTTACTACAAATTAGCTATTGCGGTAATTCCTGCCTTAGGATTAGGTTATTTATTGGATGATAAAATTGAAGCAGTTCTAGGAAATCAAATTGCGATTTCATCGGTTTTGGTACTAGGAGGTGTGGTTTTATTATTCGTTGATAAATGGTTTAAAAATCCTAAAATTGATGACGAAAAAGATATTTCATATAAAACAGCTATTACCATTGGTTTTTGGCAATGTTTAGCCATGATGCCAGGAACATCGCGCTCTGCAGCATCGATTATCGGAGGTATGACGCAGGGCTTGAGTAGAAAAGCTGCCGCAGAATTTTCTTTTTTCTTAGCAGTTCCCACTATGCTTGCCGTTACTGTTTACTCCATTTTTGTAAAAACATGGGGAAATGACATGAAAGGATATGAGATGATTTTACAAGACCAACACCATATTAATTTGTTCATCATTGGCAATGTTATCGCTTTTATAACAGCTTTGATCGCCGTTAAAACATTTATTGCCGTATTAACCAAATATGGCTTTAAATTTTGGGGATGGTACCGCATTGTTATAGGTATTGTTTTGTTGTTCTACTTTTATTCGGCGAATTAAGATGGAAAAATTGACTAAAGAACAATTTCAGGAAGGTCAAATATTGTTGATTGACAAACCGTTAACATGGAGTTCTTTTCAGGCGGTAAATAAAATAAAATATGCGTTACTAAAAAATTTAGATCTTCCTAAAAAGTTCAAAATTGGTCATGCGGGCACTTTAGATCCTTTGGCATCTGGACTTTTAATTATCTGTACCGGAAAATTCACCAAGAAAATTTCTGAATTACAAGGTCAGATTAAAGAATACACCGGAACAATTACCTTGGGTGCTACTACTCCATCGTATGATTTGGAAACTGAAATCAACGAAACATTTCCTACCGAACACATAACTGATGAATTGATTT
>JAHAYQ010000046.1 GCA_018384465.1 Myroides sp.
AACAGTTTTAACTAATGCAGAAGCATCTTTAAGTGAGTAAAGTTTATTTTTCTCAATTTTAGCAGCAGCTTCCTTTTGCTTTTTTGTCAATTTTGCCATGTCTTACGCTTGTTTTAAAGGAGATTCTCCAGTTACAGTTATACCCATAGATCTAGCTGTTCCAGCGATCATGCTCATTGCAGACTCGACAGTGAATGCATTCAAATCTGCCATTTTATCGTCAGCGATAGCGCGGATTTGATCCCACGTTACGCTAGCAACTTTTTTACGGTTTGGTTCACCCGAACCTGATTTAAGCTTTTTAGCTTCTAATAATTGTACCGCTGCCGGTGGTGTTTTAACAACAAAGTAAAACGACTCGTCTTTATAAACTGTAATTTGTACTGGACAAATCTTGCCGGCTTTATCTTGGGTTCTAGCATTAAATTGCTTACAGAATTCCATGATGTTTACACCAGCAGCACCTAGAGCAGGTCCAACCGGTGGCGATGGGTTCGCAGCACCTCCCTTAACTTGTAGTTTAACTACTTTACTAATTTCTTTTGCCATTTTTAAAAAAATTTAGCACATCTCTCAGTGGAAGCGATTGATGTGGATAAAATATGTAACAATTATATTTTCTCTACTTGTGTGAAGCTTAATTCTAATGGTGTTTTTCTTCCGAAAATTTTCACCATAACTTCAAGCTTACGTTTGTCTTCGTTCACTTTTTCAATAGTTCCATTGAAACCATTGAAAGGTCCGTCGACTACTTTTACTGTTTCACCAATTTCATAAGGAATTAATCCTGCATCAGCTGAAACAGCCAACTCATCTACTTTACCAAGCATACGGTTAACCTCTGCTTGTCTTAATGGTACTGGGTCACCTCCGCGTGTTTCGCCTAAGAATCCAATTACCCCTGAAATAGATTTTATAATATGTGGTAATTCACCAGTTAAGTTTGCTTCTATCATTACATAGCCTGGAAAATAAATACGTTCTTTTGTGACTTTTTTTCCATCTTTTTGCGAAACTACTTTTTCTGTAGGAACTAAAACTTGTGACAAGTAATCTTCCATACCTAAGCGTACGATTTCACTTTCTATGTAACCTTTAACTTTATTTTCTTGTCCGCTTACCGCTCTAACTACATACCATTTTTTCATGTTATTCTCTGTCATAATCCTTAAATTATCCATTTAAAAGATTAAAGAAACCTGCAAGGGCTTTAGCAAATACTGTATCTGCACCCCACGTAGCTAACGAAAATATAACTGTAAAAATAGTAACAATAATAGTATAACGCTGTACCTCTGCCCATGGAGTCCATGTAACATGCGACTTTAATTCGTTAAACGCATCAGATATATAATTAACTACTTTTGCCATAAGATTTATTTTTGCACGGGTGGAGGGATTCGAACCCCCATCAACGGTTTTGGAGACCGCTATTCTACCCTTGAACTACACCCGTATAAAAGTCGGCAGCGAACTACCGACTTTAATTAATATAATTTAAACTTGTAATTAGTCTAAAATTTCAGTTACCTGACCAGCACCTACTGTACGACCACCTTCGCGGATAGCGAAACGTAAACCTACAGATAAAGCGATTGGTTGTAATAACTCAACAGTAATAGTTAAGTTATCTCCAGGCATAACCATCTCAGTTCCTTCTGGTAATTGGATTGTACCAGTTACGTCAGTTGTACGAACGTAGAATTGAGGACGGTAGTTGTTGTGGAATGGAGTGTGACGTCCACCTTCTTCTTTTTTCAAGATATAAACCTCTGCTTTGAATTTAGCATGTGGTTTAACTGAACCTGGCTTAACGATAACCATACCACGACGGATATCAGTTTTATCGATACCACGTAATAAAATACCTACGTTATCACCTGCTTCACCACGGTCAAGGATTTTACGGAACATTTCAACCCCTGTAATAGTAGAAGTTAATTTGTCTGCACCCATACCAATGATTTCAACTGCATCACCAGTGTTAGCAACACCTGTTTCGATACGTCCTGTAGCAACAGTACCACGACCAGTAATTGTAAACACGTCTTCAACAGGCATTAAGAATGGTTTGTCAGTATCACGTACTGGCTCTTCGATCCACTCATCAACAGCAGCCATTAATTCTAATAATTTGTCAACCCATTGTTGCTCTCCGTTCAATGCTCCTAAAGCAGAACCTTGGATTACTGGACAGTTGTCTCCATCATATTGGTAGAAAGACAATAAGTCTCTGATTTCCATTTCAACAAGTTCTAACAATTCTGGATCATCAACTAAATCCACTTTGTTCATGAATACAACGATACGAGGAATACCAACTTGGCGACCTAATAAGATGTGCTCACGAGTTTGTGGCATTGGTCCATCAGTTGCAGCAACTACAAGAATAGCTCCATCCATTTGCGCAGCACCAGTAACCATGTTTTTCACGTAATCCGCGTGACCTGGACAGTCAACGTGTGCATAGTGACGGTTTGCTGTTGCGTACTCAACGTGAGAAGTGTTGATTGTAATTCCACGCTCTTTTTCCTCAGGTGCGTTGTCAATTTGATCAAATGATCTTGCTTCTGAATATCCAGCATCTGCCAAAACCTTAGAAATAGCAGCAGTAGTAGTGGTTTTTCCGTGATCCACGTGTCCAATTGTACCGATGTTTAAGTGCGGCTTTGAACGATCAAAAGTTTCTTTTGCCATGATTTAATAATTTAATCTTAGTTATATAATTAGTGTTCAACTTTAAACTTAACCTAGAGCCAACGACGGGATTTGAACCCGTGACCTCTTCCTTACCAAGGAAGCACTCTACCCCTGAGCTACGTCGGCTTATATTAAATTTGTGGGGAGAGCAGGATTCGAACCTGCGAAGGTTTCCCAACGGATTTACAGTCCGTCCTCGTTGGCCGCTTGAGTATCTCCCCTAACCTATTTATTTTTGCAACTTTGTTTGTTGATGAGCCTTTGGAGGGACTCGAACCCACGACCTGCTGATTACAAATCAGCTGCTCTAGCCAGCTGAGCTACAAAGGCATTTAAAAAAGTCCGCTATTTCTAACGGACTGCAAATATATATACTTATTTAAATAAATAAAACATTTTTTATATATTTTTTATTTATTTAATGCGCTTTTATTTTTTCTTTGCGTTTTACAAGTAATCTTTCTAAAGCGTCTGAGCCTAAATCTGTTGCTTCCTCGAATGTTTTAGCTATTTTTTTAACAATTAAATCATCACCAGGAATTTTAACAATAATATCTACAGACTTATTTTCTTTATCACTTGTATTTTCCGTTCGCAAAGATACGTCAATTCCTACTATCTTATCATAATATTTGTGTAATTTTTCTAAACGCTCATTTATAAAATCAACTAATTTTCTGTCAACATTAAAGTTAACTGCCTGAATATTCACTTTCATAAATACATTATTTAAAAGGTTTATAAATCTTGTTCTTCGGAATTAAACCGCGGATGTGCCTTACTATACGTTTTTTTTAACTCTGCTAAACTGCTGTGCGTATATATTTGTGTTGACGATAAGCTTGAATGCCCAAGCAATTCTTTAATCGTATTTAAATTTGCACCTGCGTTTAACATGTGTGTAGCAAACGTATGCCTTAACACATGGGGGCTTTTTTTTCCTTTTGATGTAACACCTCTAAAATAGTTATTTATTAATCGATAAACAAATGTTTGGTTTATTTTTTTACTGTTTTTTAACAAAAATAAATCCCCTTCTATATCGGCAGAAAAAAAAGATTGTCTTTCTTTCATAAATTGTTCTAAAACCACACGTACTGATGTTAATATGGGAACAATTCGCTCTTTGGATCTCTTTCCTAATATCTTTATTTCTGATCGCTGTAGATTGATATCGGTTATTTGCAAATTTATTAATTCACTTTTACGAATTCCCAACGTATAAAAAAGAAGAATAATTATAAAGTTTTGAAACCCAAAATAATCATCGTCGAAATCGCTACGATTTATTTGCAGCATTTCCTCTTCTGAAAAGGGAGTTTGTAACACTTTTTTAATACGCAATGCTTTGTGGGCTTGTAAAGGATATGTTTCTATAGTTTTAGTTATATATAGAAATTTAAAATAACTTTTTAATGAAGCAATTTTACGATTAATAGAGTTATTAGTAAGATTATTGGTAGACAAAAAAACCATCCACTGCCTGATATGGGGATAAGTTATTTGATTTACATCATTAATTTGACCCGCAACATAATTTAAAAAACTTTCTACATCCTTTAAATAGGCATTCACAGTGTAAATCGAAAAGTTCTTTTCTTTAAATAAATAATCGTAATATGATTTTAGATGTTTTTCCATAAAAAAATCGCTAATCAAAGTTAACTTTAATTAGCGATTTTAAAACTGTTTCAACGATTAAATTTCTACAGAATCTTTTAAACGTTGTACGTATTGTGCTTTTTGCATTTGAGCTCTTTTTGAAACAGAAGGTTTTGTAAAGTTTTTACGACTTCTTAATTCACGTAACGTACGTGTTTTGTCAAATTTTCTTTTGTAACGTTTTAACGCTCTATCAATATTTTCTCCGTCTTTAATTGGAATGATCAACATAATTTATACACCTCCTTTCGTTATGGCTGCAAATGTAGGGATATTTTTTTAATAATGTAGAAAAAAGAAAAAAGATTATAGAAAAAAGATGATTTATGGACTAGTTCAAAAAAAATCTGTCCAATGTACAATCACCCTCGTTTTTCAATCTCAGCAATTAAATCATCAGAAATTGTCAGCTTGTTGTTTTCAGAATCATTCATTGATTGATCGATACGACCATTTATTTCGTCGATCAATATCTGTAAATTACACTTTTAAATTAAAAAAAGGAAAAACTAGTACAGTCTTTCCTCTTTAATCTATTATCTATTCTCTAAAAAGAAATTAGTCTTTTAAAAGATTTCTTGAAATTACTAATTTCTGAATTTCGGTTGTTCCTTCTCCAATGGTACACAATTTAGAATCGCGGAAGAATTTTTCTACTGGAAAATCTTTAGTGTATCCGTATCCTCCATGAATTTGAATAGCTTCTGTAGCTGCTTTCACACAAACTTCTGATGCATACATTTTTGCCATTGCACCCGCTGTTGTCATTGGTTTATTGTTGTTTTTTAAGTAAGCTGCTTTGTGCAACAACAATTCTGAACATTCAATTTCGGTTGCCATATCGGCTAATTTAAAACCAATTGCTTGAAATTGAGAAATAGGTTTACCAAACTGCACACGCTCTTTTGAATATTTTAATGCTGCTTCGTACGATCCTTTTGCAATACCCAACGACAATGCACCAATTGAAATACGACCACCATCTAAAATTTTCATTGCCTGGATAAATCCTTCACCAACTTCGCCTAAACGATTGGCATCAGAAACACGACAATTATCAAAAATTAGTTCTGCTGTTTCAGAAGCGCGCATTCCTAATTTATTTTCTTTTTTACCTGATGAAAACCCTGGCGTTCCTTTTTCGATCACAAAAGCAGTCATTCCTCTTGAATCGCCTTTTTCACCTGTACGAACAATTACAACAGCAACATCACCAGAAATAGCGTGTGTAATAAAGTTTTTAGCTCCGTTTATAATCCAATCGTTACCGTCTTTAACAGCAGTTGTTGCCATACCTCCAGCATCAGATCCGGTATTATGCTCTGTTAAACCCCAAGCACCGATCCATTCTGCGGTAGCTAATTTAGGGATCCATTTCTTTTTTTGTTCTTCGTTTCCGAAGGTTAAAATATGATTAGTGCATAATGAGTTGTGTGCAGCTACTGATAATCCGATTGAAGAATCAACTTTAGAAATTTCTTCAACTACCGTGATGTATTCGTGATAACCAAGTCCCGATCCGCCTAATTCTTCAGGAACCAACACCCCCATATATCCCATTTCTCCTAATTTCTTGAATAATTCTACAGGAAAAATTTGCTCTTCGTCCCATTTCATTATGTTTGGGCGTATTTCTTTTTCGGCAAATTCTCTGATAGATTGGGCAATCATTGCCTGCGTTTCGTTATACTCGAAGTTCATTTTGTATGTTTTTAATTTTACTTTTTTGCTATATTTTCTAAAAATCCAAATATAACCTAATTATCTTTAATTTGTCAAGTGGAAAATTATTAATTTTTTCTAAATCTTCAATATTTAGCGGTTGATCTTGTTTACTGCGTAAAATGACTATTTGCCGAGCCAAATATGCTGAAACATAAGGTACTTGTTCTAAATCTTCTTTACTTGCCGTATTTACATTTACCTTTTTTACTTGGGGTGTTTTGCCTACAAAGGTGTTTTGTTGTAATATTTTTACAGCTTCGGGTCGCAAACCTTTAATAAACCGCAATTGATCTGTAGACACAAAACCTTTTAATTGTTCGCGTTCATTAATAACCGCATTTGCAAAATAGTCACCAATGCCTTTAATAGTAACTAATTCTTCGAAAGTTGCTTTGTTTATATCGATCTTTTTGATCGCTGGTAAACTTTCAAACGATTGTTGAATTGTTTTCTGGTTTTGAGTCCATTCCGGAAATTTAAAATACGGTGCCACTTTATCAAGTACATTATTTGAAACTCCAGTAACTTTTTGGAATTCATCAGCTGAATTGACATACTTTCCGCTTGCTCGATATTGCAACAAACGATCAATCTCTTGGGTAGTCATTCCTAATTTAAACCCTTTGGCATCAGTAATAAAGTTAGGATTGAAAGGTTGCATTTCGTATTTTTTTAAAGCAAGTTCACCTAAGCTATCTAAATAACGTTCGGTAGCAGTATCAACGCTGTATTGAGCAACCTCTGTTTTTTGATTGCTCTTCACTAAAAACAAAACCCCTTGTAATATCACTATCAGCATTGCTAAACCCAAAAAGCCTTTGCGGTGTTCGTTACTAAAATACGGAAGCTTGTGTTTCATCTATTCATGAGTTTAATTCCTATATCACAATTTAAACATCGTCTTAAATCGCAATAATTCTTTTTTAAATACAACACCGATTGACTATCTAACGACGAAGTTAATGGTGTTTTTAATCTCTTAAACATATCGGTAGTACTGTTTTTTTCGAGAGGGATACCTTGATAACGCTGTAAAATTTCTTCGATTACATCGTTTCCTAATTGTTGATGGTATACATATTGAAAAGGTAAAATGGTATTAATCATCAGCAAATTATAAAACGAAGACGAAATGTTTTTTTTCTTCTTTGCGTGTTCTTTACCAAAGTTGTAATGACTTTGCCAATAATCTGAAACCTGGGCGCCCAATAAATGATTATTAGTACATAAGCTTTCAGGATTCTTAACCAAGTCAAACAAAAAAGGTTGATTGTAAATAAATGCAGCAAACTGAACCAAACGAATAGTCGGGAAATTATCTGGTCGTAACTTATAAAAAGTAGGCTGCGTATTTACCGTTTGCAATTGATATTTCTGTTTGAAAAAAGCGTATGTCTTTTGTAATGTTTTTAAATAATAATCTTCCGTTTCAACTTCCAATAAATTAGCGGCACCTAAAAACAGTGCTTCTAAATGAGTGTAATGCGATTGTTCTTTTCTAATAATCTTTAAGGGTAGCTTTTGAGCAAGCTCGTAAAATGTACCGCCATTAATGTTCAAACCAAAATTTCTGAGTAGCATTCTATAAAACGATTCTTCCCAATTGTTATCAGTTAGTTTTAGTTCTGATACGATACGATTGGTGAATTGTTCTAATCGTTCAATCATCAATTTTTCTTTCCATAAAAGCCAATCGAACGAGTTAAAATTCTCAATATAATCTTCGCAGAAAATAAATTGTGGATTGTTTTTAAACTGATTATAGGCACTAAAAACGTGATCAGAAACATATTCTTTTAACACTAACGTAGGAATTTCAGTTCCATCAGCTCGCAAAACCGATAAATCATTATTCCACACCACATGAAGAATTACATTATCATAAGCTGCATCAATTTCATGATGATGGGCATACCAATCGGAAGCGTTCACATGCATTTCAACAGTTCCTGCCCACAACTGACCATCAATGTACAACTGGGCATTAAAAAAATCGGGGCCTTCTGTACCTAAATACAACCCAAAATTTTTAATGACTAACTCATTGCCTTGTATAGTTTTTAAATTGGTGGTGTTGAGCTTTTTAAAGCGCCATACATAATGTAAAAAATCTTCTTTCATTGTAAAAAGCTTTCTATAAATTTAAATTATTTTTTTTTAGAAAACAACGACAACTACAAAAAAAGGAACCTACTATTGGTTCCTTTTTGTTTTTTAACTATTTGATAGCATTTATGATATCGTATTTTGTTATGATATGGTATTTGCCGTTTTCTAAATCAACCAATACCGCATTATTGTCTTTTGAAATAAGTTTAGAGACTTCGTCAACTTTTGCTTTTTTCGATACAATAGGATATGGATTTCGCATTACTTCTTTAATTGGCATTTCGGAAATGTTTGCGTTGTTTAAAAGTGCTTGTAACAAATCTGCATCTTCTACCGCACCAACAAATCCAGAAGTATCTATTACAGGTATTTGCGAGATTTTAAATTGACGCATTCTTTCAATAGCATGACTTACTAATTCTTCTGTACGCACTACTACTAAAGGTTTATCAATATGGTTTTTTATTAAATCTTCGGCAGTTGTTATTTCATCCTCTAAATAACCTCTTTCACGCATCCATTCATCGTTAAAAATCTTACCGATATAACGTGATCCAGAATCGTGAAACAACACTACCACTACATCATCGGGCTTTAGCTCGTCCTTCAGTTGCAACAAACCTTTAATGGCAGAACCAGACGACATCCCCACAAATATACCTTCTTCTAAAGCTAGTTTACGGGTATAAACCGCAGCATCTTTATCTGTTACTTTGGTAAATTGATCTATAACTGAAAAATCAACGTTCTTAGGCAAAATATCCTCGCCGATGCCTTCTGTCACATACGAATACACTTCATTCTCATCAAAAATTCCTGTTTCGTGGTATTTTTTAAATACTGAACCATAAGTATCAACTCCCCAAACTTTTACATTAGAGTTTTGTTCTTTTAAATATTTTCCGATACCAGAAATGGTACCTCCCGTTCCTACACCTACAATAAAATGAGTAACTTTCCCGTCAGTTTGTTGCCAAATTTCAGGTCCGGTTTGTTGATAATTTGCTTTTGTATTAGATGGATTATCGTATTGATTTACATACCACGCATTCGGAGTTTCTTCGGCCAAGCGTTTAGAAACCGAATAGTATGAACGAGGGTCGGTAGGTTCTACATCTGTAGGACACACAACTACCTTCGCTCCTACGGCACGCAGTATATCCATTTTTTCTTTAGACTGCTTGTCAGTAATTACACAAATTAATTTGTAACCTTTTACAATAGCAGCCAAAGCCAAGCCCATTCCGGTGTTTCCAGACGTTCCTTCTATAATTGTACCTCCAGGTTTCAATCTACCATCAGCTTCTGCGTCTTCAACCATTTGTAATGCCATACGATCTTTACAAGAATGCCCCGGATTAAAATATTCTACTTTCGCAAAAACTTTACAAGGCAAATCTTTTACAATATGGTTTAATTGTACCAATGGTGTGTTACCAATGGTTTCTAATATATTCTTAGCGTAATTCATCATTTTTTAATTTGTACAAAGATACAACATCAATTACGTAAAATAAAAAAAGTTGTATTACTACAACTTAATTAAAAAAATTCCATTTCATTCCTAACCTAAAAGTAAGATCTCTATATGGATATGTTGGCGTATTGTAATAATTATAGCCAGTAAATTTAGAATTAAAATGATCGATATTAATATAGATATGTGCCGTTTTTATTTTTGCGTTGATAAAGAAATCAAACATAGGGAAGTTTCCTATTTTAATTTGATCTTGTACAACAAAATCACCAATTACCGGATGATACTCATTAGCATAATACTTTGTAAAATAATTAAAGACAATACCTGTTTGGAAAAACAACGCTTTATTAAACACATAATCTTCAAAATAAATAGTATTTCGGGTAACAATCTGTGGCACGTTCAAAATAGGATCATCTTGAATACTTTGCTGAAACATTACGGTATTATCTAATCCCCATTTATTAAAGCGAAATTCCTTTTGTGCTTTAATCATAAAATAATTAATTACTTTATCATATTGCTGTGGAGAAACAATTAATTGAGCATATCTGCCATTAGCGTTAAGCGAAACTTCATCATTACTAAAATATAATTTGTTAGTAATTATTTGATAAGTTCCTTCTAAATCAATCCAAGGCGAAGATATTCGGGCATTTAATGTACTAAAGGTTTCATTAGAAAAATCGTTATACCAATTCATCCCTATAAAACCACTTTGAAACAATTGATAGGTGTAATCAGGAATTTTACTTTGTAATTGATAAGTAGCTTCAACTCCGTAATTTTCATTTAAATTAAATACTGCGTTTATTTTTAAATCAGTTAATGACCTTCCAAGAACCGATTGTTTAAACGAAGCGTCGGCTATTATATGTTCTTTATTTAAAAAGTAAGATCCGCCTAAGGTTAAAATATCATCTTTTAAACGATGAGGAATTCGATCACCATTTTCGTCAATCACTATGGATTGATAGCCATGATTAAAATTATAAACTCCAGCGCTTACAGCAAATAATCCAACTTTATCAGAATCAAAAGCTACGTCAAAATTATTTTCAAATCTTGTATGGCGAACTTTATCGTAAATACTACCCGCAAAAGCTTGACCAAAATAGGGTTGTGCACTATTAAAAGGGTTAGCATTTTGCTGTTGATAGCTATTTGATAAATATTCGTAAGTAAATTGATGACGTAAAAGCGCTTTGTTATTTTCTGATTTATTTATTTGAAAGCTGTGATCTAAATAAGCACGCAATCCTTTAAATAATGTAGAACCAAATTCTGTTTGCACGGTAATGGTTTCTCGATTATTGTACGGTTCGTTAGATTGATCAAACATAGATGTATTAACGATTCCACCGTTCTCATCATTCAAAATATCTTGAAAAGTAATGTGATTTCTCAGCTGATAACGTTTATCTCTTGTAAAGTAAGTAGAACCAATTCTAAAATTTCCATTCGATGTAAGTTGATTTACATACTTACCTTGAGATCTCATACCGCGATAGCCAAGAAACAAATTAAATTGTTCTGAAGTATTTATGGTAATTAATGCATCAAGGTTTTGCCCTTTACCAGTAACGCTACGATATAATAATTCCGAAACCGGAGTAGGCACACTATAATAACTAATATCCTCAGCATTTAAATACGTAAATCTACGTGCATTAAAGCCCATATTGACAATATTATTGTACGACGAAAACGTAGGTTTTAATGACTGATACGTTTGACCATCATTATTAAAAGGCAGTAAACCAAAAATATCTTTACGTAAGTAATTAAATGCGTACTGCTTTTTTATATTTAGGATTGTATCAAAAGTTGTAAGCCCAAGCTTATCGTTAATAATTTTATATTCAGAAATTGGCGCAATGGTATCACCAGCTTTTGTAATTACCTTTTTTATAGATAAAGAATCGTTATCGGATAAACTTACCGAAGAAAAACGATCTAAAGAAGAAGTTACAGCTCTGCGTTGAACCTTTCGAGAATTGTCAGTGCTCACCTTTTCATTAATCTTCTTGACTTGAGAAAACGACTGAACTGAAAATAAAAAAACTAAAAATACTATAAAACGCATAAAAGCAAAGTTTAGACAAAAGTACATTTTTTTGTTTAGTATTCGTCAAAAAAAAAGAGATGCTAAAAGCATCTCTTTTTTACTATTTATAAAACTTGGATTAGTATCCTGGGTTTTGAACCATATTAGGATTTGCTACGATCTCAGGTCTTGGAATTGGCATTGTTAATTTATATGATGTAGGCTCTAAACTACAAACATTTAAACAATCTTTTTCATGTCTAACAAAACCAGGAGAGCCTGCCTTAACACCTAAACGTTTCATATCTAAATATCTATGACCTTCAAATGCGAAATCTAATCTACGTTCTTCTAAAATACGAGCATAAGCAGCTTGTGGCGTAGAAAAATCAGTAGGCATTGACAAAGGAACATTTGTTCCATTTATATTTCTGTATGCTCTAATATTATAAAT
>JAHAYQ010000049.1 GCA_018384465.1 Myroides sp.
CATATTGTTGAAAC
This sequence comes from Myroides sp., assembly GCA_018384465.1. Taxonomy (GTDB): domain Bacteria; phylum Bacteroidota; class Bacteroidia; order Flavobacteriales; family Flavobacteriaceae; genus Flavobacterium. Next base: position 15 of record JAHAYQ010000049.1, read on the forward strand.
AGGTACGCATGCACAGTTACTGGCAAAAGAAAATGGTGCATATAAAAATTTGTACGAATCGCAATATGTTAGTTCAGTATCAAATTAGCAAAGAAAAGAGTCTTTAAAAACAAAGTTTAAAAAATTTACAAAATAAATTCTTAAATTCGCAACTTATTGAAAGTAGAGTAAAAAACTATTGTAAATAAGGTATATAAATAAAAAAACGACAAAAATAATACGCTTCAAGCTAAAAGGCTTAAGCCTAAAACAAAAAAGATGAAATACGACATTATTATTTTAGGAAGTGGTCCAGGCGGATATGTAACTGCCATTAGAGCATCGCAATTAGGTTTTAAAGTTGCCGTTGTAGAAAAAGAAAACTTAGGCGGTATTTGCTTAAATTGGGGATGTATTCCAACAAAAGCTTTATTAAAATCGGCACAAGTTTTTGATTATTTAAAGCATGCGTCTGACTACGGTTTAACAATAAACGGTGAAGTTGATAAAGATTTTAACGCAGTTATTGCACGCTCCAGAGGTGTTGCTGAAGGAATGAGTAAAGGCGTTCAATTCTTAATGAAAAAAAATAAAATTGAAGTAATTGACGGTTTTGGAAAGGTAAAACCAGGCAAAAAAGTTGATGTTACAGATAAAGACGGTAAAGTAACCGAAATTTCTGCAGATCACATTATTATTGCTACTGGTGCTCGTTCTCGCGAATTACCAAATTTACCGCAAGATGGTCAAAAAGTAATCGGATATCGCCAGGCAATGACTTTGGCAGAACAACCTAAAAAAATGATTGTTGTAGGTTCTGGAGCTATCGGAGTGGAGTTTGCCCATTTCTACAATTCAATGGGTACCGAAGTTACTATTGTTGAATTTATGCCGAATATTGTTCCTGTTGAAGACGAAGATATTTCTAAACAAATGGAACGCTCTTTGAAAAAGTCTGGAATCAATATTATGACCAATTCATCTGTAGAAAAAGTAGATACATCTGGCAACGGAGTAAAAGCTACCGTAAAAACAGCTAAAGGTGAAGAAATTTTAGAAGCTGATATTTTACTTTCGGCTGTTGGTATCAAATCAAACATTGAAAATATTGGTTTAGAAGAAACCGGTATTGCTACAGACAGAGATAAAATTTTAGTAAACGATTTCTATCAAACAAATATCCCGGGATATTATGCCATTGGCGATGTAGTTCCAGGACAGGCTTTGGCTCACGTTGCTTCGGCTGAAGGAATTTTATGTGTGGAAAAAATCGCAGGTTTACATGTTGAAGCTTTAGACTACGGAAATATTCCTGGTTGTACCTATGCAACTCCAGAAATTGCATCGGTTGGTTTCACAGAGAAAAAAGCTAAAGAAGCGGGTTACGAAATTAAAGTTGGTAAATTCCCGTTCTCTGCATCAGGAAAAGCAAAAGCTGCTGGAACTCCAGATGGTTTCGTAAAAGTAATTTTCGATGCTAAATACGGTGAATGGTTAGGTTGCCACATGATTGGTGCTGGTGTTACCGATATGATTGCAGAAGCAGTTGTTGCCCGTAAATTAGAAACTACAGGTCACGAAATTTTAAAAGCAGTTCACCCTCACCCTACTATGAGCGAAGCTGTTATGGAAGCTGTTGCTGCTGCTTACGATGAAGTGATTCACTTATAAGATCTTTTTAAAGTTTAAGGTTCAATGTTTAAAAAGTTGAACTGAATAAATAAAGAACCTCAAAGGAATTAATTTTTTTGAGGTTTTTTTATGCAAACATTCGAAATTCTTTCCCATTTTTCAGAGAATGTTATGGTTATTAAAAGTAGATTAGCTATTTTTAACAAAATAATTTTATAAAATGAAAAAAATAATCATGTACAGCTTTTTGGCTGCAAGTATTTTATCAACCGTACACATACAAGCACAAGAAAAAATAAAATACTCTAAAGATCAATTAAGAATGATGGATGATGATCTTTTTGATGAAGCTTTTGTAGGAGTCTCATCAAAAAAAACTTCGACAATTATTTTAAAAAATGGATCAAAAATAGAAGGTTCTGCATCGGGTATCGATCGAAAAAAAGGACAAATTTATTCTATTGATATCAGAGATAGCTCTGGTAAAAAAACAGAATACAAAGCAGAAGATATTGAAGAAATGTATTTGCCTATTTCGGGCATCGCAAAATCATCAAAAATGACCAGTTATTTCAGCAATGCAAAAAACTGGAGTAGAAAAAGCCTTAACAAAACAACCAATCCAAATGAAGTATATTTACGAAATATAAAAGCTTCGTTAAAAAACAAAAAAGCCGAACAAGAATTTTTAATGCAATTAATTAATCCTGAATTCAGCAGTATTATTGAAGTTTACGCAGACCCAATGGCTAAAGAAACAGCATCAGTAAGTTTTGGAGGTCCAGCTATAAGTGGTGGGGTTATTAAATCGTACTACGTAAAGAAAAACGATCAAGTAATTTGGCTTACGAAAAGTGATTTTAAAGAACAGTATGATTTTCTTTTCGGAGATAATGATACGTTTATGAAAAAGTATCCATACAATTCAATTAAATGGGAACATTTAAGTTATCTAATTGCTGAATATACCAATTTATCACAATAAAACACAAAAAAAGCTTCCTTTTAGGAAGCTTTAATTATTTATCTCGATGTTGTGTCTCTCGGTTCATCAACAATAGGAATGAAGGCTTCATTTATTGGTATAATAAATTCGGTTATCCATTCGTTTGATCGTTGAGTAGTTAAAATAGAGGTTTTGTAAATAGACAACGGCTTTAAATCAGCACGTTGTGTTAAGTTGTTAGTGGTAATTTGTTTTTTAACTTCTTCCCAAGCTTTATCACTATGAATATAATCACCTTTTAATACGGTTTTGTATCCGTAAAAAGCTGGTTTGGTTTCGCAAACAATATCGCTACCTTCAGCTGTATGAAACAAATTTTTTATAGGCATACACACAGAATAT
>JAHAYQ010000052.1 GCA_018384465.1 Myroides sp.
TTTTTCATTTCATCAATAATAGAATGTTGCCACAAACGAGTACCTGTTAAATACGCCACTTTTCCAATTAAAAAGGCAGCAACAGGTGAAGTAACCATTAAGAAAAAAATGATAGCAATTGCTTTTGTTGTGACATAAAATTCGGCAAAATACAATACGGCTGCAATTAAAATACATCCAATACCTAAGGTTGCTGCTTTTACGGTTACAGACAAACGCGAATAAAAATCGGGCATTTTAACAATCCCAAACGATGCTATCAAAATGAATATTGCACCTAAAGTGCTTAAAATTTTTATAAGTAAATCAATCATTTCGTTTTCTTTTAAATATGTAATACGAGAAAGCTGCAGTACTTAAGAAAGCAATTAGCGCAAGAATCATGGCATCATCTAAAAAAACCGAATTGTTTACTACAATACTAAACAAGGTAATAAATCCAACGCCTGTAGTTATAAGCAAATCTAACGCCACTACCCTATCAACCACTTGTGGTCCTTTAATAAAACGGTACATAATGAATAGAATAGCCAAACATATAATGGGCATTACTACATATCCTATATAATCTTCCACACTCATATTATCGAATTATTTCTAATAGTTTCTTTTCAATTCTGATATCGATTTTATGTTTAAAATCATCGATATCCGTTAAATACATGGCGTGAATGTACATGTATTTTTTATTTTTTGATAGATCAATAACCAAGGTACCAGGGGTTAGCGCTACCAAATTCGCCAACATCGTAATTTCAAAATCGGTTTTCGATTTCATTTCGTATTTTACAATGCCGGGTTTCATGTTGTAGTTTGGAGTGATTACATCTTTCATCACTTCAAAATTAGCCTTTAACAAATCGTACAAGAACAAGAATACAAAGGCAATTATTTTAGGTACTCTGTAAAAATATTCCGTACTTGCTTTTACTGATCGGTTCACCATCCATAAAATGAAAAAACCTAAAACATAGCCAAACAAAAAGTTGGTATAATCTAATTGACCAGTAAGAGCTACCCATATAAAGGTAAGTAATATGTTTAATAAAAAATTCTGTAACATAATTATTCTTTTGATCCTAACACGTTTTCAATATAAATTTCAGGATGTTTCATTTCATAAGCTGCCTTTTCTGACAGTTTGATAAAGCCATTTGCATTAAGACCTATAAATACCGATACGGCAGCTAAACCAACAATAGGAACAATTAACGCAATTTTTCCAGAATAAGAAAAAGGTTCAAAATGGTCTACTTCTTCAGTGATTGGTTTAGGCGATTCTTTCCAAAAAGCTTCAATCCATATACGAACAACAACAAACAATGTAACGAAGCTGGCTAAGATTAATGCTCCTAAAATAAAATAATTTTCTTGTTTAAAAGCTTCCTGAAATAATAAAATTTTTGGCCAAAAACCTGAAAGTGGTGGAATACCAATAAGCGAAAAGAAAACCAAAGCTACCACAAAAGAAAACTTAGGATAATCTTTTAACAAACTTCCTAATCGGGTTATATCAACTGTTTCACGCATTTTAACAATAACACCCGAAATCATAAATAGATTACTTTTAACCACTACATCGTGCATTAAATAAAAGATTACTCCAACAAAAGCCAATTCGGTATTTAACCCCAAACCAGCTATTAAATAACCAATATGACAAACAATAAGGTATGATAATATTCTGCGGAAACTTCGCTTATTAATTGTTCCTAAAGCTCCGGTTATCATGGTAAGTACCGCAATAACAGAAAAAAGCACTAACGTGAAATGATCGGGTTGAAATATAACTGTAAATACCCTGAACATCGCATATACTCCCATTTTTGTAAGCAAACCACCAAAGATAGCTGCAATAGCTGATGGCGGTGTATGGTAAGCCGATGGCAACCAAAAATACAAAGGAAAAACTGCCGATTTAATACCAAAGCCTACAAAAAACAATAAGGATGTTACTGTTACCAAGCCTTTGTTTTCAACCTGTGCAATTTTAACAGCTAAATCGGCAATATTTAACGTACCAGTAATACCGTATAAAATTCCGATGGCTGTTAAAAAAATTACCGAAGCCAACATGTTCATAGTCACGTACTTTATAGCACCTTCCATTTGAAGCTTTTTACCACCCACCGTTAGCAAAACAAACGAAGAGATAATAACCACTTCAAACCACACATACAAGTTAAATATATCACCTGTTAAAAAGGCACCTAAAAGACCCATTACTAAAAAATGGAAAATAAAAAAATAACCAAATTTAATACGACTTACATTTAAACTTGCTGTGGAATAAATACCGACAGCTAATGACACCAATGCTGTTAATAACACCATGATTGCACTAAGCGTGTCTGCTATAAAAGTAATACCAAAGGGTGCTTCCCATGATCCCAACTGTAAGGTAACAAACCCGTTAGTCATGGTCATCTCAAACAAACGCAAACACAATAAAAAAGCAATGCTGTTTCCCACGATACTTATTACTTTTTGGAGTTGAACTTTATTCCAAAAAAATAACAATACAATGGCTGTAAACATGTGCATTAGTATGGGTGCTAATATAAAGTTTGTTGTCATATATCTAAATCTTGAATGTTTAAGGAATCTAAATCGTCAGATCCTGTGGTTGCATATACACGTTTTAATAATACAATGGCAAATGCCGTTAACGCAAAACTAATTACAATAGCGGTTAATATTAAAGCTTGTGGAACAGGATCAGCATAAATACTTAAAAACGTTTTTTGTTCAGCATCAATAATTGGTGCTTTTCCTTTGGTTAATCCCCCCATAATAAAAATTAATATATTCGCTCCGTTCCCTAACAACAGTAACCCTAATAATAATTTAACCATACTTCTACGCAGCATCATATAGATACCCGAAGAATAGAAAGCGCCGACTAAAATCACTAATAATAATTCCATTTTTTACGTGTTTTCTGAAATTGTAAATAAAATAGTAAGAACTACGCCTACTACTACCAAATAAACGCCTATATCAAATAGTAATGCTGTTCCAAACGCACCAATAACTACGACGTTTTCTGCAAACCAAACTCCGGTCATAAAAGGCATACCAAGTAAAGTTGGCAATAGTCCACTTAGAAACGATAGCAACAAGCCCGATGGGATAAGAAAAAAAGGTTGCATACCAAAAAGCCGTACAGTTTGCGCTGGGCTGTAAGCAAACGAATGCAGTACAAAAGCGATGGAGGCTACCAAACCGCCTACAAATCCACCTCCAGATAAATAGTGTCCGCGTACCAATAAAAAAATTGAAAACAAAATGAGTAACGGCAACAAATAGTTTGTCGACGTTCTTAGAATTACGGTATCTAACCGTTCGTTGTTATTCTGATCTTTCGCCATCTTGAGTTTTATATTTTAAAATGCTGTAAACACCAATTGCTGCAATAGAAAGTACTATTGTTTCAATCATGGTATCAAAGCCTCTATAATCAACTAAAATTACGTTTACCACGTTTTTACCTTTTGCTAACAAATATACATTGTCTGCATAAAATCTACTCACTGTTTTATCAGCCGGTGATACCAATGCCTGTAAAGTAATTAATGCAATTAAAATACCGAATGCGCCAGATATCAAGCCATCTCTGAACTGGATTTTTGAATTTGTAAATTTTAAGAACGGAGGAAGTTTAAACAATACCAGAACAAACAAAACTACTGTAAGCGTATCAATTGCAAACTGAGTCATCGCCAAATCTGAAGCTCCGTAAAATACAAAAATCAAACAAATAGAATAACCAATTACTCCTAAAGCTGCGATAGCTGTTAATCGTGAAGAAGTGTTGGTAATGAAATAAATAGCTACGAGGGTAATAATGAATACCACAAATTCGTAAATTCTAAATTCTGACAATCCTTCGGTATTTACTCTCAAAGGTACATCGGCAAACAATTTATATCCCACTACACCTGTAAAAAACACCGTAATAATCATCAGGTAAATTCGTAAGTAACCGTTGTGAAAAAAACGAGTATATTTAAAAGCAAACCAACGCGTACCCATAGCAAAATAAGTGATAAGTACTTTAGGGGATATCCCTTCAAAACCTTTCAATCTGCCTTCATTTCTATTTGACGGAACAATGACAAAATACAGCAAACTACCCACCACAATGGTAACTATACTTAGAATAAGCACCATATTAAATCCGTGCCATAAAGATAGATACATTTCTGTAGTTGTGCCTATAACTGATGTAGCTGCCGCGTGAACCACTGATTGATCAATTATAGCGGGTATCAAACCAAAAATCAATGTTAAGGCACTTAATAAAACAGGTGGTAACCACAAGTAAAAGTTTGGTTTTTCAACCTTCTGAAATTCTTTAGGCAAATCTCCAAAAAACGGTCTTATACCAGCTAAAAAGCCAGAAGTAGTTAAAAAAACGTTTGTCAACAAAGCCAAAGCTGTTAAAGCGATAAGGGTTTCTTGCGTCCATATTACATCGGTTGTAACACCGTAAATAAGTTCTTTACTAAGGAATCCAAAAGTCAATGGTATCCCGGCACTTGAAAATGCTGCAATAAAACCAGCAACAGCTACTACAGGCATTATTTTTCGCAAACCCCTTAATACAGATAAGTCTCTTGTATGTGTTTGATGGTCAACAATACCTGTTATTAAGAACAAAGCCGCTTTATAAAGCGCGTGTACTAATATAAACGTACAAGCAGCATAAAGTGCCGTTTCAGTACCTACACCAATAAGAAAAACAATGATTCCTAAAGCCGATATGGTAGAATATGCCAAAACACTTTTCATATCTTTATGGAAGATACTTATTGAAGCACCAACAATCATAGTAATACCTCCCACAATCATTAAGGTATAATTCCAAGCGGAATCACCTCCTAAAATTGGAGAAAACCTTGCTAAGAGATAAATACCCGCTTTAACCATGGTGGCCGAGTGTAAATAGGCTGAAACAGGTGTTGGTGCTTTCATGGCACCTGGAAGCCAGAAATGAAAGGGAAATTGTGCTGATTTGGTAAAAGCCCCGGCAAATAATAAACCTATAATTATATAATAGAATTCACTATTTACCAACATATTAGGATCTGTAAGCATTTCGTGCATAGAATACGTTCCAGAGACCATACCAATCAATGCAAAAGATGCTAACATTAGAAAACCACCCAAACCAGTTATACTCAATGCCCATAAGGCACTTTTACGCGATTCTTCTTGATCTGTATTATATCCAATTAAAAAGAAAGAACTGATACTGGTTAGTTCCCAAAAAACAAATAAAGTCATTACGTTATCGGAAAGCACCACACCCAACATGGCACCCATAAATAACGTTAAGTAACAATAAAAGCGATGTATGTTTTCATCTTTCTTTAAGTATTCCGAAGCATAAAAGTAAATTAATGTACCAATTCCGGTAATCATCAAAACGAAAAGCATCGAGAGGCCGTCTAATTTAAAATCAAGCGAAACACCTAACGAAGGGATCCAATCATTTTTAAATAATAATGCTTCTTTCCAGCTGCTTACCGTAGGCAAAAAACTTAAAAAATAAAGGAAGAGCAATAGTGGAATAACACATAGAAATTTAAAAAACCTAGCTAATTTTTGTGGCTTAAAAAGCAACATAACAAACGCCAACAAAAAGGTGATAATAATAGGTAAAAGCATAATATGTGTGTTAAGTCCTTTCTCTGATAAGTATTAAAATTTGTGAATTTTTACAAAAATAAAAAAAAAATGTGGTTTTTAATAATTTAAAAAACGTTCATAAATAAAAAAAAGTGTTAAAAAACACTTTTATAGTTATAATTTCAATCAATAAACGTAATCATATCGTTAACAGATTTACGCACTTTTTTTAATTCTGCTTGCCAATCATTTTCTGCATCGCGGTATCCTAAAGGCATAATAACCACGCTTTTTAACCCTCTTTCTTCTAACTTTAGTAATTTATCTAATTCGTGGTTAATAAAACCTTCCATAGGAATCGAATCAACTTGTAAAGCGCCTGCTTCGGTTAATGCCATACCCAAAGCAATATATACTTGCCGAGCAGCATGCTCAAACTGGCGATCTAACGCCATAGATGTTAATTGCTTGGTAACGTTTATTTTATAACTATCAGAAAAACCTTTTGGCAGCTCGCGTTCTTTTTCGTAGTAATCAAAATAATGGTTTATTTTGTTTATATCGTAGTAACTCCATGCAGCAAACACGATTAAATGGGAACAATCGGTTATTTGTGACTGATTAAAAGCAATGCCTTTAATTTTTTCTTTTATGGCTTGATTGGTAACCACAATCATTTCAAAAGGTTGTAAACCAGAAGAAGTCGGCGCTAAACGTGCCGACTCTAAAATGCTGTGAATTTTTTCAGCAGATACTATTTCGCCATTCATTTTTTTGGTCGCGTAGCGCCACTGCAAGGCGGGAATAATGCTCATACTTTTATTTTTTATACGATGACAAAAATTCGTTTACGTTTTTTTCTATGCGTTCCTGAATATTTGTTACATCGGCCTTTACAAATTTTTCTCCTAATATATTCTCGTATAATTCAATATAACGATCTGAAACCGTTTCAATATACTCATCGGTCATTTCAGGGATTTGTTGTCCTTCTTTACCTTGAAATCCGTTTGAAATCAACCATTGACGAACAAATTCTTTTGACAATTGCTTTTGTGTTTCTCCTTTTTGCTGACGTTCTTCGTATCCATCAGCATAAAAATAACGGGATGAATCTGGTGTATGGATTTCATCAATCAATACAATTTTTCCGTCTTTGGTTTTACCAAATTCATATTTAGTATCTACCAAAATCAATCCACGTGATGCAGCAATCTCTGTTCCTTTTTGATATAAAGCTCTGGTATATTGTTCTAACACTTCATAATCTTCTTTAGAAACGATTCCTTGCGCCAATATATCTTCTTTAGAAATATCTTCATCGTGCGTGCCTACCGCTGCCTTTGTTGTAGGGGTAATGATGGGCTCTGGAAAACGATCATTTTCTCTCATTCCTTCGGGCATTGCAACTCCACATAAGCTACGTTTACCCAAGGCATATTCACGAGCTGCATGACCTGATAAATAACCGCGAATAACCATTTCTACTTTAAACGGTTCACATAAATAGCCTACAGCTACGTTAGGATCAGGAGTAGCAATTAACCAATTTGGAACTACCTCTTCGGTAAGTTGCATAAATTTAGTAGCTATCTGATTTAAAATTTGACCTTTGTAAGGAATACCTTTTGGCATGATGACATCAAAAGCTGACAAGCGATCGGTAGCAATCATTACCAATAAATCGTTATTTATATTGTAAACTTCACGTACTTTTCCTTTATAAACCGACTGTTGTCCAGGAAAATTAAAATTTGAAGAGGTTATTGTTTTCATTAACTTTAATTTATTTAAGTAAAGAATTAATACTGCAAAAGTAGCAATAAATCTTTTTCAAATCGTTCTTTTGGTAAATATTGCGCTTCTAATTGATCCATAAACGGAATAGGTGTTTCAATACTTCCTACGCGTTTAACTGGCGCATCTAAATATTCAAAACATTCTTCCATAATCCAAGCAGATAAATCACTAGCAATACCTCCAAACAAACTATCTTCTTGTAATATAAGTACTTTATTTGTTTTTTGAACCGATTTTTTGATCGTTTCATAATCTAAAGGTTGTAAAGTACGCAAATCGATAAGATCTGCCGATATATTTGGGTGTTTATCTAAAGTTTCCATTGCCCAATGTACACCTGCTCCATACGAAATAATAGTGATATCGGTACCTTCATTAATCAAAGCTGCCTGACCGAATGGAATGGTGTAATAGTTGGTAGGAACATCTTGCGATTTACTTCGATACAAGTTTTTATGTTCAAAGAAAATTACCGGATTAGGATCATTGATAGCTGTATTTAGCAAACCTTTTGCATCGACTGGAAACGCAGGATACACTACTTTTAATCCTGGTGTTTTAGTAAACCAAGCTTCATTTGTTTGCGAATGAAAAGGCCCGGCACCCGATCCGGCACCACATGGCATACGCACCACTACATCGGCATGCTCATTCCAACGGTAATGCTGTTTAGCCAACAAGTTAACGATGGGGTTAAAACCTGTTGAAACGAAATCGGCGAACTGCATTTCTACAATTGCTTTGTATTTGTTAATTGATAAACCTGCAGCTGCAGATACAATAATGCTTTCGCAGATAGGTGTATTTCGGATTTTTTCTTTACCAAAAAGATCAACAAAACCTCCGGTTACTTTAAAAGCACCTCCGTACTCTGCAATATCCTGCCCCATAATCACCAAGTTGTCATGACGATCGAATGATTGTTTTAACCCTTCAGCAATGGCATCAATAAATCGACTATTCTTTGTTTCAATACCAGCTTCAAAATGTTGGTATTCGTATGGTTTATACACATCATTCAATTCTGTTTGCAGATTGGCTTCTATGTCACCTTCATCCTGCGTCATTTTCCAATGTGTGTCTATTTCATCTTTCAGTTCTTTGCGAATTTCAGCATCTAATTCAGTAGATAAAAATCCTTCTTCTTCTAAATATACTTTAAATCGAGCAATAGGATCTTTTATTTTCCACTCATCAAAAAGCTCTTGAGGAATATATTTTGTTCCACTTGCTTCTTCATGTCCTCGCATTCTAAACGTTTTCATTTCAATAAGAACAGGTCGAGGGTTTACGCGCATATCTTCAGCAATTTTAGAAAGTTTAGTATATACTTCTAAAATATTATTACCATCTAAAATATGACTTTCCATACCATAACCAAGAGCTCTGTCTGCTAAATTTTCACACTTATATTGCTCGCGTGTAGGAGTTGACAAACCATAACCATTATTTTCGATAATAAACAATACAGGCAAATCCCAAACAGATGCCACATTTAATGCTTCGTGAAAATCACCTTCAGAAGTAGCACCTTCACCCGTAAAAACAGCGGTTATTTTATTTTCTTTACGCAGTTTATGTGCTAATGCAATACCATCGGCAATCCCTAATTGCGGTCCTAAATGCGAAATCATTCCAACAATATTGTACTCTTGGGTACCGAAATGAAACGAACGGTCGCGCCCTTTAGTAAAACCGTTTGCTTTACCTTGCCATTGTGAAAACAAACGATAAAGCGGAATATTACGCGAGGTAAACACCCCTAAATTACGGTGCATTGGTAAAATATATTCGTCGGGTTGTAAAATTGAAGTCACCCCTACTGCGATGGCTTCTTGCCCTATTCCAGAGAACCATTTTGACACTTTACCTTGACGGATAAGAATCAACATTTTTTCTTCTATTAAACGGGGTTTTAAGAGCTTTTTATATAAATCTAAAAGAATTTCTTTTGTCAGCATTTCAGATGGTGCCTCCATAAAATAATATGTTTTTTTAACGGCATCTAAAGTACTAAAAAATATGGCTAAAAAAATAAATTTTTATATCATTCTTCACCTAACTACCATTACTTTTTCATTTTATAAATACACCGCGTTTTTATCTGTAAAAATAGATTGATTATGAAGTTGATAGCCTATTTTGCACCTAATATATTTATATTACTAAAATATACATTGGCTTTTTTACCCAAAAGGTTTACTTTTAGATATTAATTCCATTTATAATGATTAACGAACAATTGATCCAGGTAGCAATAAAGAACGATACATTTGAAATCAGTTCCCCTTTATACTACATTTTACTTTTCGAGGCGAAGAGTGTGTTTACAATTGATCTCGTTAGTTATCATGCGGTTCCAAACAGAGTGGTATTTCTGAGTCCGTACCAACACTTTCAATTAACAGATACATTGGAAACGTCTATTCAATCCTTATCTTTCCACGCTGATTTTTACTGCATAGAATACCATAAAAAAGAAGTAGCATGTAACGGCATATTATTTAATAACATATATGAAACACCTTATGTAGATTTGAATACGGAAGAATTTATGGAAGTAAAATCGATCTTTAAAAAGATATCTTTATTACAAAATGTGCATGCTTCGTATGAAATTTCTTTAAAAAAAGCGTATTTGCAATTAGCACTCGCATTGTGTAGCAAACAAAAACAACTAACTCTTTCGGTGAGAAACACCTCCATTCCTTCCGAATTTTCAAATTTCAGAGCTTTAATTGAACAGCATTTTATAAAAGAACGTACTATTTCTTTTTATGCACAAAAATATCAGTTATCTAACGAAGCATTTAGTAAAAAGATTAAATCGCTTTACGGAAAGCCACCAAGTGTTTTAATTAAAGAACGTTTAATTTTAGAAGCAAAAAAAATGTTGCATCTAAGTTATAAAAACATCAATGAAATTGCTTTTGAATTAGGATTTACAGATGAGTTTCACTTTAGTAAATATTTTAAAAATGAAGTGGGAATAGCTCCCAAAGGCTATCGCGAAAATGTAGGAATATCAATTGTAGCAAAATAATACATGTTTTTGCCGGAATGATGCATTCTTTTAGTACTAAGAAAGCAAGAAATTTGAGTTTTAATTATTCTTATGCAAGCACTTACATATTTTTTATCAAGGTTACACGTTTCGTTTATTCACTTTTTACGCATTGCTATTTTTATTGTTATGGCATGGATTGGCGGATTAAAAGCATTTCCGTATGAAGCAGATGGCATTGTGCCTTTTGTTAGCAACAGTCCGTTTATGTCTTTTTTCTATCAGAATGCTGACAGAACAGCCACTGATTCGTCAGGTAAAAATGTTGCCGAATACATGTTATACAAAAATCCAGAAGGAAAGGTTGTACAGAAAAACATTGATTGGCATCAAGAAAATGGCACTTATTTATTTTCGTATGGATTAGGATTAGTTATCTTTGGTATTGGCACCTTAGTTTTACTTGGTATTTGGTATCCTAAAGTAGGAATGATTGGTGGTTTACTAACTTTTGGAATGTCTATCGTTACCTTATCCTTCTTAATAAGCACGCCCGAAGTATATGTGCCTAATTTGGGAGGAGATTTTCCTACTCCGCATCACGGTTTTCCGTATTTATCAGGAGCTGGTAGATTGGTACTAAAAGACATTATTATGATGGCTGGTGGATTAATTGTAGCTTCCCAAGCTGCACAATGCCTGATCAAAAAGAAAACTGAAAAGACAAATAGCCATATTGCATAAAGTTTAAGATCAAATTAAACGATTAAAACAGAAGGTGTCTAAAAAAGATTCTTTCTGTTTTTTTAATTTCATTAAAGTAAGTCCACGTTAATCAATTAATCATCATTTAATTTTTAAATCTATTTATAAAATATAAGGCATCTATTTACATTTAGTTCTTTAACATCTAAACTATACTTTTCTTACAATAAATAGATTTTCACTATATATTTAAAACAGAATTTGTAACTTTACTATACTATAAAAAAGAAAGTTATGAAATATACATTAATTACTCCATTTTTGGCAGCTGTTTTGGTCTCTTGCAACAAAACAAATTCTTCTAATACAACAACAGTTACCGATGCGAATACGCCAGTTGAAACCCAAGCACCTAATACTAATTACAAACCTGCTTTTGAAGGACAAACACGAGTACCACGTGTCCAAACTACCACCCCCTTCACCAGTACACTTATCACCAGTGATTTAAATGGGCCTTGGGCAGTTACCACTTTGCCCGATGGAAAATTATTAATTACCGAAAACGAAGGATACTTAGTAATTGTAGATCCCCTTACTGGAAGCATTAGCGAGCCTATTAAAGGTTTGCCTGAAGTAGACGATCAAAATCAAGGAGGTTTATTAGGGTTAACACTTGATCCAGATTTTGAAAATAACCGCATGCTTTATTGGGTATTTTCCGAGAAAGCATCAGGCGGCAACCACACCGCTGTTGCAAAAGGCAGATTAGCTTTAGACAATCGTTCTGTAGAACAAGCAAAAGTTATTTACCGTGCCCTACCCACTTATGACGGTACGTTACATTATGGGGGGCGTATTATTTTTGATAAAGAAGGTCATTTATTTGTTAGTACAGGAGAGCGTTCTGATAAAGAAACACGGCCACAAGCTCAAGATTTAAAATCGGCTTTAGGTAAAATCCTACGAATTACAACCGATGGAGCGGCAGTACCTAATAATCCATTTTATAACCAAGGTGATGCATTGCCCGAAATTTACAGTTATGGTCACCGAAATCCTCAGGGACTAGCTTTTCACCCTGAAACAGGAGATTTGTGGAGCAACGAATTTGGACCACGAGGCGGAGATGAACTCAATTTAATCAAAGCAGGAATAAATTACGGTTGGCCTACCATAACCTATGGCATAGAATACAGCGGTGATGAAATTGGCACGCCACCTATACAGCAAAAAGAAGGAATGGAGCAACCTGTTTACTATTGGGATCCTGTACTTTCACCAAGTGGTATGGCATTTTATACTGGCGAACGCGTACCCGAATGGAAAAACAGTCTATTTATTTGCGGTTTAAGCAGTACACATATTTCCCGCTTAGTACTTGAAAAACAAAAAGTAGTAGGTGAAGAACGTTTGATGACAGATCTTAATGAACGATTCAGAGATATTACTCAAGGAAAAGACGAAGCACTTTACGTGGTAACTCAAGCTGGTAAACTCTACAAATTAGATAAAAAATAAGCGATGGGTACACGCTTTTTGTGGTTTACGTTATTGCTTTTTTCTATAGAAATAACAGCTCAGTCTAGCGATAGTTTGTCGGTTTCCAGTGAAAACGAGCTCCCTTCTTTAGAAATCAATGCCTATTTTCGTCAACAGCCCCTTTTAGGACTTACTTCCTCGGGCGCAACAATTACAACAGAAACCATCAATGCTCAGCAAACCACTACCCTACTACCAGCCTTAAATACCCTTGCCGGAGTACGAATGGAAGAACGATCACCAGGCAGTTATCGGTTAGCTGTAAGAGGAAGCCTGATCCGTTCGCCTTTTGGTGTACGGAATGTGAAAATATACATTGATGAATTACCACTGACAGACGCCGGAGGAAACACGTATTTGAACTTAATAGATCCTGTTGGCATTGCAAGTATGCATCTATTAAAAGGACCAGATGGATCGTTGTATGGCGCCCATTCAAACGGCGTTTTGCGGATACAGCCCAAAGGGTTTTATGAAGTGACCAACCAACAAAATATTTTATTAAGTGGCGGATCGTTTGGGTTATTTCAAGAGCAATTATCCGTTCAACACAACATAAACGATCGCTATTCATTTTCGGTAGACCAATCGTATACCCGTTCGGATGGTTACCGAGCGCATTCTGCTATGGAAAAGTTCAGCTTTCAAACAGCTCATCGTTGGCGTTATAATGATCGTTCCACAGTAAAAGCATTTATCTTACTTACAGATTTAGATTACCAAACACCTGGTGGACTTACAGAAGCACAAATGATTGAAAACCAAAAAATGTCACGTCCACAAGCAGGGAACAATCCTTCAGCAATAGATCAAAAAGCAGCTATTTATAATAAAACTATTTTTGGAGGTTTAGTACATGAAACCCATTTTTCACCTCAATGGTCACACACTCTTAGCTTATTTGGATCGCACACCAATTTTGAAAATCCATTCATTACCAATTATGAATTTAGAACCGAAAATAATTTAGGAATTCGTACTTACTTATCGTACACAAATGAAAATCAATCGAATTTAGGTTGGGAAATGCAATTAGGATTTGAAGGTCAGACCGGATCGTACTCCATAAAAAACTACGACAACAATGAAGGAACAGTTGGCGATCCACAGGCATTTGACGATTTGAACAATACCCAAAACAGCCTTTTCTACAGAGCAAAAGCCCTTCTTTACCGTGCACTAACAATTGAAGGTACAATGGGTGTGCATCAATTTCGTGTAGGTTTTCAGCAGCAATATCCACAATTAACAATAGATGAAGGCACTATAAAATATGACAACATTTTAATGCCCCGATTAGCAGCGTCTTATTTACTCAACGATCAACTGGCACTCAGAGCTTCAATTTCCAAAGGATATTCTCCTCCTACTATTGCAGAACTTCGATCGTCAGACAATGAGATCAACACCAAATTGCAAGCCGAAACTGGAATAAATTATGAAACTGGTTTAAGATTTGAAAGTAGGAACCGAAGAACTTTTGCCGATCTAAGTTTGTATCACTATGCTATGAAAAATGGAATTGTACGTCAATTAAGAGAAAATGGCGCTGAATATTATGTTAATTCAGGTGAAATGACACAAAAAGGTGTGGAAGTTTCTTTTAATACTTACCTATTACCTCATAGTGCCTACCGTTTGATCACATCCATACACCTACAATCGGCAGTTAGCTACAACCATTACCGGTTTGGGAACTATCGTGTGAGCCAAGATGATTTTTCTTACAACAAAGTCACCGCTGTTCCCGATTGGGTTTGGACTAGTACACTCTCTGTAAATCTTTCAAAATTGCGTTTAAATATATGGTATAATTACACCTCAGAAATGCCATTAAATGATGCTAATACAGCTCATGCAGCCGCTTATCATTTGGTAAAACTAAAAACTCTTTATCAATTAGCTAACCAAAAGTGCAACTGGACTTTCTTTGTAGGAGTTGATAATGTATTAAATGAAAAATACAGCTTAGGCAACGATATCAATGCGTTTGGCAATCGATTTTACAATCCTGCACCTTCACGTAATTTTTACATTGGTTTGCAATTAAAAAGATTATAAGGACTATCTACTTTCTCATTTCTTTTAAACGTTTAAACAGTTCTCTTTTAAAAGTAATGCCAATAGGCAGCAAGGTTTGTTCAATTTCAACTTCTTTTTCAGTATATGTTGTAATCTTTGTTAGGTTTACAGCATATGATTTATGAATTCTAACAAACAACCTTGGAGAAAGTGCAGATAATACTTCTTGAGTGGTGGCAGAAGCTAAATAAAAAGTATCGCCTACAAACACTTTTACGTAATTTCCTAAACTTTGTATGTAATTAATAGAAGTCTCGTTGATTTGCACTATTTCTTTATCAACTTTAATACTAAGTGTTTGTGGAATAAATGGTTCGTAGGGCTGCTGAAGCGATAAAAAACGTTGCACCGCTTTTAAAAAACGATTGTACGAAATAGGTTTCAAAAGATAGTCTACCACATCGTGCTCATACCTTTCGGCAGCATATTCAGAATAAGCCGTTGTTAAAATCGTTTTAGGCCCCTCTGGGTTAAGCTCTAAAAATTGTATGCCATTTACTTCTGGCATATGTATATCTAAAAAAAGAAGATCCACTTCGTTTTCTTTTAAATAATCAGTTAGTTCCAGGGCATTATAACATTGAGCAACCAATTCTAAAAACGATTCTTTTGCAATATGGCTTTTTAAAACCATTTGAGCTGCCGGTTCATCGTCTATTATCACACATTTATATATTACCTTCCTCTTCATTACAATATAAGTTCTAAAAAAGTTACAAATTCCCCAGATTCGTTATAAAGTTGCAATTGATGTTTGTTAGGATACAACATTTGTAATCGAGTTTTAGTATTTTCCAAACCAATTTTTGTTGATTTTACATCTTCGTTCTTCGTACAAACAGAATTTCGAATACGTAACTTTAATCTTTCCTGTTCTACACAAAGATCTATTTTAACAAAACAACCGTTTATGGAATCTGTTCCGTGCTTAAAAGCGTTTTCTACAAATGTAAATACAATCATTGGGGCAATAAGATACGGCTTGGCGCTATCTGCATTTACTGTTACATCAATGGTACAACGGTAGCCTAACCTTTCACGTTCAATAGCAATATAACTCTCTATAAAAGCTATTTCATCTTGTAAAGGAACCAAATCTTTCTTACTGCTTTCTACCTGATAACGCAGAAGTTCAGAAACCTTTAATACCGTGTCTGGCGTGCGTTCAGGATGCTCTATGCTTAACCCATAAATTGGGTTTAAAGTATTAAATAAAAAGTGCGGGTTTAATTGTTTATTTAACAAATCGATTTGTACTTTCCTCGATGAGATTTCGCGGTCGGCATCTTTCCGTTGGCGGTGATAATAAGCTACAAATAACGAAAGACCTGTGATACAGAAATAAGACCCCAATAAGATACCTAATTGATAATGAAACGACAATTTAGCTGGATTGTTACTTAAAAAGCAAGTACGGTACAAAAATAGTTGAGCCATTTGACTTAAAATAAAGGCAAATACAGCTAAGCCTAACAAGGTAACAAGCAGATACATGGCAACGTTTTGCTTTTTTAAGAGAAAAGGCAGTGCAAAACGACGGTTTAATTGCGCATGTGTATACAACACTAAATAATATGCTACACCTAAAAAAAAGCTTCTTACAGAGCTGATAAAAATCCAATCATTTA
>JAHAYQ010000098.1 GCA_018384465.1 Myroides sp.
GAATACCTAAGAACAGTGAGGAAGCCATTCATAGGAAACGAATCGCAATTGTTGCAAGATAGTATATGTTCCTCAATGCCCTATTTTCTCGCCAAAAAAAATGCTCTTCATATTTTGTACTCTAGAACTATCAATAAAAAAAGCAGATAAAAATTCTATCTGCTTTGGTATATTATTGCGATGGTAACTCTCTAGTTAACCAGCTACTTTTTCCAGCGGTAATTATGGCATAAGGTGTAATCCAAAACAAACTAAACATATAAAAAATGCTGTACACGTATGCCAAAAAACCTTCGGCTACATTATAGTTTTTTGCGTAAAAAATCATTTGTATTGTTGAGAAAATTAGAATTCCCGTGAAACTCGTACACAAAAATAAAATAGGATGCGATACTATAAAAAACAATAACATCATCAATAAAGGAAAAGCCATTATCAATTTTATCCATTGCATAGATAATAAAACGCGTGGGCCAAAAGTAGCTTCTTTTCGGAAATTAGTAAAAGCAAATTTGCTCATCATTATATTTTCACGCACGTTACTTCTTTCCCATCTCACAAACATTTTATACAAGTTACTGTAGCTTACGGGGATATTGGTAAATACCCGTGCATTTTTTTGAAACACCACATGCATTCCTTGTTTTAGAATCATATTTGTCAACGCTCTGTCTTCACCAATGGTACTTTTTTGTCCCATAAAAGTTTGATTCATCCAATCGTCTAAGCAATTTAATACGGCATCTTTACGATAAGCTGCTAACGCACCTGGCGTACATAACACACATCCTAACACGCTTTGTGCCGAACGTATAAATTCAAAACTAAAGGTAAAACTAACATTCAGCATTTTAGGAATAAGTCCTTTGTCTTTATTCAACACCCTTACATTACCCCCCACTGCACCACACTTTTTATTGGTTACAAACGGACTGACTAAATTTCTTAAAGTATTTTCATCTACAATCGAATCGCTATCTACCGTGACAAACACCTCGCCTTTCCCGTTCTGAAATCCGTAGTAAAGCGCCTGTCTTTTTCCCATATTTTTAGGTTGCTGCATTATAGTTAACCGACCTCCTAATTGTTGTTTGGCTTTAAGCATCCAATTCCAAGTATCATCTTTACTACCGTCGTCAATAGATATAATTTGTAGTTTAGCTATAGGGTATTTACTATCTGCTAAACTTAAAAGCGTTTCATACACCAAATATCCTTCGTTATAAGCAGGCACAATTACCGTACATAAAGGAAGCTCCTCATCGCTTACTGAAGTGACGGCTTTGTACTTGTGATACAAATAAGCCATGTACACTAAAAAGGATATTTTTATAAGCAAGAGCGTCAAGGCAAGCCCATACATCGGCTTCCCCCACCACGTATTTAACCGAAGTTCATGCCAAAGATTGATTTCGTTTTGAAAGATGAATAAAAAAGTCGCTGACACAATCATTAACACAAAACTAGAAGCAATGGTTACATAGTCTTTGCTTGTTAGGGAGTTTTTAGACATACGATACAAAAAGTTCGTACGTTGATTTTTGGGTTGATAATCGTTTAATTGTACAATTTTGGTTTTTTTATTAACAGCAGTAGTTTCTGGATCATCTGGTATCCATTGAGCTTTATTCGAATGCAACATAGTTAGGATTGTTAGTTACGATATTAGAACCAAGGATTATGCCATGCGAAACAAAGAGCTTTTACCCGTTATTTTGATGTATTATGTTTCCGAAATGTCAAAAAATCAACAAGTTGGGGTGTGGGTCACTGTGCCATTCCACAAATGTTAAGATCTGTTATTTAACACTGTTTTTAACGAAACATAAAATAGAATCTCATTAGACACCATGGAATTAAAAACGCTTGGACACATCAAACCGCTTTACGATAAAATACACGAAAAGCTTACGCAAAACAAAGCATATCAACGCAGATTAGTAAAACGACGATCCAGTACGGTAGAGCCTGTATTAGGCACGTTGATTAACTTTTTTAATATGAAGCGTATCAATAGTCGGGGAATGGCGCAGGCAAACAAACATGTATTGATGTCAAGTTTATCTTACAACTTGAAGAAGTATATGCGTTTTATCTTTAAAATTTCGAGTGTTTTAGCCCAAGTTTTATTCTTACATCAAGAGGAAAACTTTTTTTTTATAAATCTATCCCACCAACACCAAATACTTCATTTTAAGCCACGCAAATTTTAGAGTTTAGTAGTTAAACTAAAAAAACAACCTACTTAAAATCGCTTTAAAAGAGGTTGTTTTTTGTATTATTTTACGTTTATATCTTTAAAATTGGAGTTGTGCAACAGTTACCGATGTTAGCCGTACACATACGTTCAAATACAAAATCAGGTTGAAGCTATCTTCAGCGAACCGAATTTTGTTAAAAATATACTTACCTCATACAATAAAAACAATGGGATTACAAGAACTAGTTGACTCAGTATATCGGGTGGAGTTATTACTGCAGAAGCAATGAGTATTATTACGTAGGCATATCTTCTGTATTCTTTTAATATTGCAGTTGAAACAACCCCTAATTTAAATAGAAAATAAATAATGACAGGCAGGTTAAACACAATGCCTGCCGCCAGTAAGGTTGTACGTACTAGTGTGATATAAGAACTCAGGTCAAAATTGTTTTGTACAATGGCGCTGATACTGAATTCTGTAAGGAATTTTAATGAAAAAGGAACTATAATATAGTACCCGAAAAGAACGCCTTTAAGAAAAAGTATTGTTGAGGATAAAAGGAAGGTTAAGCCTATTTTCTTTTTACTGTTGTGAAGTGCCGGACGAAGAAATTTCCAAAATTCGAACAGTATCAATGGAAAGGCTGCAATGATTCCAAAACTTAAGCAGGTCCAGATTAATATAGAAAGTTGCCCTTCCATTTTTCGGTTTTGCAGCTCAAGATCAAGATTTGTAACTGTATATGCTACTTCATTAAAATAGCTCAGTAATCTGTAAGTAGGGAAATCTCCTCTTTTAGGTGCAAAAATAATTTCGTCAAAGATAAACTCGCTGAAAACAAAAGCTGCAGCAGAGCAGATAATAATCCCGATAGCGCATCTCACAAAAGCCCATCTCAATGCTTCAAGGTGGCTTAAAAAAGACTGTTTTTTCTCGTTTATTTCCATTTTAATGTACATTACTTTTCTCCAACGATAGTAAACTAAAATTTTTTTACATGCCAAAAATCCTGCATGTTACCGGTAAGTTGATTATATTTGTTATTTAACACTGCCTAAATTAGTACAACAATTAATGTTAGGTTTACTTATACCTTACCCCAATCCGTGGGCTAATTCAGCAAAAATAAACAGATGGAATCAGTAATTTATTGGATAAATGACATTGTATGGAGTAAGGCTCTCGTAATTCTGTGCCTAGGTACGGGACTTTTTTTTAGTTTCAGGTTAAAATTTCCTCAGGTAAGGCTTTTCAAGGAAATGATCAGGTTACTTTTCGGAACAAAAAAATCAAAAGAGGGTATATCCTCTTTTCAGGCTTTTACGCTAGCTATATCAGGAAGGATAGGTACAGGTAACATTGCCGGTGTTGCCACAGCCATTGCAATGGGTGGTCCTGGCGCCGTATTCTGGATGTGGACTATTGCATTCCTGGGTAGCGCTTCGGCAATCATTGAAGCTACACTGGCACAAACTTACAAAGAAGTAAGCAAAGACGAGTTTAGGGGCGGACCTGCCTACTATATTTTAAAAGGACTGAAAACTAAACCTTTTGCCGTGCTGTTTGCGTTGGCTACAATTATAAGCTGCGGATTTCTACTTCCAAGCGTACAGAGTAACAGTATAGCCCTTGCAGTTGAAAAAGCGTTTAATGTTGATACGGTTTATACGGCTGTTGGTGTGTGTCTTCTACTTGCCTTGATAATTATCGGTGGTGTAAAAAGGATAAGTAGTGTTGCGGAAGTAGTTGTGCCTTTCATGGCAATTTCTTACATCGTTATGGCAATGATAATCATTGGTCTTAATATTGATAAAGTACCCGAAATGTTTTCCCTTATATTAAGTTCTGCCTTCGGTGCAGATGCTACCTTTGGGGGCATTGTTGGATCGGCTATCAGCTGGGGTGTTCAGCGCGGTATATACAGTAACGAAGCAGGTCAGGGAACCGCCCCGCATGCTGCGGCTGCGGCCGAAGTTTCTCATCCTTACAAACAGGGGCTGGTACAGGGTTTTTCGGTGTATGTAGATACGCTCTTCGTTTGCACGGCAACTGCGCTTATGATTCTTTTTACCAACCAATACAACGTATTGCATCCAGAGTCCGGTTTCTTGGTCGAAAATTTACCCGGGGTCGAAGCAGGTGCAGCTTTTACACAAAATGCCGTAAGCAGTCACTTTCCTGCTTTCGGAAATGAATTTGTAGCTGTTGCGCTCATGTTTTTTGCTTTCACAACGGTCATGGCTTACTATTATATAGCAGAGTCAAATATCGATTTTCTTTTTAAAGGAAGAAAATCCCGATACGCAATATGGATTCTGCGTTTTCTTATCCTTATTTCCGTTTACCTTGGCTGCATCAACTCCGCAAAAGTTGCGTGGACTCTTGGTGACATCGGTGTAGGTCTTATGGCATGGATGAATCTTGTAGCAATCCTATTGCTTTACAAGAAGGCAGTCGCGGTGGCAGATGATTACGAAAAACAGAAAAAACAGGGCAAAGACCCGCAGTTTAACAGTACAGAGCTCAATTTGCAGCATGCAGAATATTGGAACGGTTCTCTAGATAATAACACTAAAAATCAACAATAAATTTTAAAAGTAGCCGTACCTTTGCAGGGCTTAAAAATAAAAATCGTACAGTAATGGCACTAACATTAATTTAAACGTATTTAAAGATTTTGTCAAATCAAATAATTTTGGAAGTATTCTCCTTTTTCTTTGAGTAATACTTTCGCTTACTGTGGTAAAATAATATCACGACTTATACATAAAGAAAATATCAGAAGAAACTGGGTTTTTACACTCAGTTCTAAGGTAAATCTGGTAACGTCGCTTACTATTCTTGGAGTTGCTACGATCATTCTTTTTTTTGAAGAATACTACCGTACCTTAGAACCGCATCACGGTATAGGAAAATTTATTTCTGCTGTTTTCTTGGCAATAACACCGCGAACTGCCGGGTTTAATACCATTGATTTTTCACAACTTCATTTTTCTTCTATACTGCTGGTAATCTTTTTAATGTGGGTTGGTGCTTCACCTGCGTCTACAGGTGGCGGAATTAAAACTAGTACGTTTGCCATAGGTATTGTTAATTTTATCAATATTGCAAGGGGTAAATCTAAAATAGAAATTTTCAATAGGGAACTCAATCCAATCAATGTGCAGAAAGCATTTGCAACCATGACCTTATCTTTTCTGGTAATAGGTATGGGGATATTCTTAATAACGAAGTTTGACGGTCATCTGCGCCTCACTGATGTGGCTTTTGAGGCTTTTTCGGCTTATTCAACGGTTGGACTTTCGCTTAACGTAACGCCGCTTTTGTCAGATCAAAGTAAGATTGTCATCATAGTCATAATGTTTATTGGGCGGGTATCTATGATTACGATACTTATGGCATTTTTCAAAAGGGAAACGGGTAGGTCGGGATATGCGTATCCGTCAGATGATATTTTAATATAAATTAATTATGAAGGTAATAATTATAGGCTTAGGTAATTTTGGTGCGGCACTTGCAAAAAAAATGTCAAAACTTGGACATGAAATAATAGGTGTAGACAACGATATGCAGAAAGTGGAAAACTTAAAAGACAAACTTTCGTACACCATCTGTATAGATGCTACAGATGAGCTAGCAATAAACAAGCTTCCCCTGAACAATACTGATATTGTAATAGTAAGTATTGGTGAAAACGAAGGTGCTAACATCATGGCTACTGCTATTTTTAAGAACAAAAATGTAAAAAGACTTATCAGCCGTTCAATAAATTCACTTCATGAAAATGTACTGCAGGCGATCGGTGTTTCCGAAATTATACGTCCGGAATCAGAATCTGCTGAACGCTGGACTAAAAAACTGAATGTCAAAGGTGTTGTAGATTCATTTGAACTTAATAAAGACTATAGTATCATTGAAGTCTTGACACCTAAAGTGCTTGTAGGTAAAACATTCGATGACGTACAGTTTAAAAAAAGCCATAATATTCTGGTAATGACGATCATTAAAAATAAGGAGGAAGCCAGTTTTTTAGGTCAGTATAAAATAGTGCCGCAGGTGCAGGGATTTCCTTCCTCTACAACCGTTATACAGGAAAATGATGTATTGGTCATCTATGGTGCAAATGATGATATATACAGGTTTCTTAAAAAAATCAACATGGGTAACTTATAATAAATATAGCAACGTGCTATACCTTATGGTTCCCTATACCGGTGTTATTTCTCTGCTTCTGCTTCCGTTTCACGAAGCAGCTTCACATTTTGTGTATCAAGCCGCTCGTTAAGCCAGTTCGTAATTTTGACCGATTCCTTAATTTCTTTTCCGTCTGTTAAACGGTAAAGTACCAGCCATTCAATTTTAGCGCTGTCCGTTTCGGCGAATCGCTCAATTTTACCCAGCGTAACAGATTGCAGTTCTGGGAAAAGTATTAATAATTCCTTTTTAAGCCCGGGTTCCTCCACTTTGTATTTGCTTAGTTCCTGTCGTAAGCTGTTTATGGTAAGGTCCTTTTCAGTAAGCGAATGGTCTTGCTTGCTAAGCTCGCTTAATATTTCGCTTTTAAGGTCTGCATCGTCCTGTCTAAAGTTGATCACCGTATTGTTCAAACCGCGCTCTGCAAGCATCCTATTGTAAAGCTGTATCTCTGTTGGTGTAAGCTTTTTGTTAAGGAATGCGATATCAACCTTCTTCGGATTCGAATTATAGTTCAGCTTCTGATAGATTACGGTATATCCACGGCTGCCGAATTCTAAATTAATGAATTCATCCACGGTCTTTGTAAATCTTTTTTCCTGAAAAAGATTGTAAGCCAGATAAAAACTGGGAATAATCATCAGCATCATCAGTACCGTAATACCATACCTTATTTTTTTTGCATTTTTTGGATCTACTGCTGCCGCTCCCGGATACTTAAGGTATTTTATAACAAAGAACGTAGCAATGCATATAAAGAAACAATTTATCGTATAAAGGTAAAATGCGCCTAAAAAATAATTTATGTTTAAAGTCGCCAGTCCGTAACCTGCCGTACAAAGGGGCGGCATAAGTGCGGTTGCTATGGCAACACCCGGAATCGGGTTCCCCTTTTCAACACGTGTAATGGCAATCACGCCTACAAGTCCTCCAAAGAATGCAATCATCACATCATAAATGTTTGGCGAAGTACGTGCAAGTAGCTCCGATTGAACATCTTTAAAAGGACTTATGTAGAAATATACCGCAGAAACCAGCAGGCTCACAACGGTCGCAATCAGCAGGTTCTTAATCGATTTCCTTAAAAGTCTGAAATTATATGTTCCCAATGCAAATCCCGCACCGAGTATCGGTCCCATCAAAGGTGATATCAGCATGGCACCAATGATTACGGCTGTAGAATTTACGTTTAACCCTATAGAAGCTATAAGTATGGCACACGCAAGTATCCACAGGTTCGATCCTCTGAACGATATATTGGCGGTCACATTCTCCAGCACTTTTTCTTTATCTTCTTCACCATTGTGAAGGTTAATGAAGTCTACAATCTTATTCATAAAAAATTAATCGGTTAGCTATTCAGGTAATGCCCGCAACTGTAGCAGTAGTCTGCATCGTTTCTGTGTCCCTCTTTATTGCAATGCGCACATACAATTCCGTTATGGTTCGTATGCTTTATATTATTTTCGTTGTCTTTACTCAGTTTTTTACCTGCCTCTCTGGCAATTTCAACACCAACTATACCTGTAGGTACCGCAATAATACCGTAACCTATAACCATAAGAACCATAGAGAAAAACTGACCCAGTGCGGTTGTTGGAACCATATCACCATAGCCTACGGTAGTAAGGGTAACTATGGTGTAAAATACACTTTTAGGTATGCTCGTAAACCCGTTTTCCGGTCCTTCTATGTAATACATCAGCGTTCCTATAAGTATGGAAATGATCATTACTGTGTAAAGAAAAACCATAATCTTCGCCCTGCTTGCAAGCAAAGCTACTTTAAGCCGCGATGATTCTTCCATGAACTCAATAAGCCTGAGAACTCTGAATAGTCGTAACAGCCTCAAGATCCTGAAACTGCTCAAAATATGGCTTCCGGCAAGGAACAAAGAAAAAAACATCGGCAGTATCGATAACAGATCTATGATACCGTAAAAGCTGAAAATATAACGCAGCGGTTTTTTACTTACAAAAATCCTTGTTAGGTATTCAATGGTAAAAAGCACGGTAAAAATCCATTCCAGCACAATCAGTTCCCGGTGGAACCTTTGGTCTATCCCTTCAACAGTTTCTGCCATAATGGTAAAAACACTCAAAAGTATGGCAACAAGCAGTCCTATGTCAAATGCTTTACCTGCCGGTGTGTTCACACCGTAAATAATTATATACAGTTTCTGTCGTATCAGGTTAAGTTTTCTTTTTTGCTGGTCGGTTGTGCTGGGCATGTTCTGTTTTTTGTTGTATCTGGTTAACCACTGCTGTCAATAAAGTTTTTCTTTTTCGGTTACCCGTCTTCTTTAAAATTTAAATATAATTAAATTATCTTAAAATTCTCCCTATTTACATACGGACAATAGTAAATCTTCATATAACTGCCTAAAATGCATGGTCAGTTAAAAATACATGCCTTTACTTTGGACTCTTATTCCAAATTGCTAACTTTATAAGTAACACCTTCTAAATTCAATGCAATATGTATATACATTAATTTAAAAGTAGGTAGAATTATTCTAATGGCAACTTTTAATTGAAGAACAATAGTATGAAATTAGCAAGAGTCAGAACCACATTAAGCGGCGGAGTTGTAATTCCCAACTGTTGGGATAACGCTGTAGCGGAACTGCGAAGCATATCACGAATACCAAAATAAATATAAACGATGAGTAAAGCTTCTTTAAATCACTAAAAACCGAGTTAATATACGGTAACAAGCTTGTAACAAAGGAACAAATGAAAATAGATGTTTTTGAAGATATAGAAATATGGTACAATAAAAAAAGAAGGCACCGTGCACTGAATTACAAAACAATAGAAGAGTTTAATAATCAAAATCAATTTTACAAAAATGTCGCTTAACTTAAACTGTAATTTTTATTTGCATATCCA